>JALNXV010000077.1 GCA_023230175.1 Candidatus Cloacimonadota bacterium | reverse complement strand
TATTCAGTCTATCAATAATATGTTGGAGCATTTTGGCTTGACAGTTCCACAAAATCGTATTCGACCTAATAATGTAGCGGCTGTAATGGTTACAGCGATATTGCCTCCTTTTGCAAAGCCCGGTTCTTCATTTGATGTAGTAGTTTCGTCGATAGGTGATGCGAGAAGTTTAGAAGGGGGAGTGTTATTGATGACTCCATTAATTAGTCAAGAAAATCTTAGGTATGCTGTGGCACAGGGTCCGATTTCCTTTGGTGGGTTTAATGAAGAAGTTAAAAGTACTAAGTTAAGAAAGAATTATTCTAATGTAGGCAGGATTCCTAATGGGGCTGTGGTAGAAACAGAAAATATATCTCAATTAGTAAGTGACGGGCAGCTTGAAATACAGCTTTTTAATGCTGATTTTACGACTGCAGAACTTGTTGCCGGGGCTATTAATGATATTGTTGGTGACAGGGTTGCCTTAGCGGAGAATGCTGCAAATGTTTCTGTTACTATCCCGGATAATGTGATTGCTGAATCAAATATAGTTAGTTTTATCTCGATAATAGAAAATTTAGAGATTACACCACAGCAAAATGCCAGAGTTATAATTAATGAGCGTACGGGAACTATAGTTGCCGGGGGTAATGTAAGGATAAATGAAGTTGCCATAGCTCATGGGAATTTAATTATAAAGGTTAAGAGTGACAATGAAAATCTTTCAGCCGGTCCGTTTTCATTAGAGACGGAATCTACAGAGATTACTGCTCAGGAAAGTTCAAGAGTATTTGTGATGGAATCAGCTACAGTACAAGAATTAGCTCAAGCTTTAAATGCTATAAAAGTGACTCCTCGAGATATGATTTCAATATTTCAATCACTTAAAGAATCCGGAGCACTTCACGCAGAGTTGAGGATAATGTAATGGATATAGCTATCAAATCTATGGAAATGAATCTTGATCAAGGTATCAGGAGTAAAGAAGCTGAAAAGATGCAAAAAATACAGGATAATCTTAAGCCTGAAAATGCAGAAAAAGCAGTCAAAGCAGCTATAGATTTTGAGGCTATGATGATTAAGCAGATGTTAAGTTCAATGACACAATCTCTTGATAATGAGGGCTTTTTTGGTGATCAAGCAGGAAGTTCTTTTTATCAGGATATGTTTATTAGTCAGGTGTCAGAAAATATTGCACAAAATCAATCTTTTGGTTTGGCAAAGCAGATATTGAGTCAAGTTAGTCCTGAGGCAATAGAATTATTAAATAAAAAACAAATTAAATCTTCGTATAGACCGAGTAGTGTTGCTGAACCAAGTGTCCCTGAAATACAAAATATTCAGAGTAAGGAAAAGGTAAAGTTAATTGCAGAGCCAAAAACTCTTATGGGTAGGTTGCAAAATTATGAATCCATTATTAAGCAAGCATCTGAGAGATATGGAGTTGATGAAAACCTTATTAAAGCAGTTATAGCTCAAGAAAGTTATGCTAATCCTCAAGCTGTATCTCCCGTAGGAGCTAAAGGTTTAATGCAATTAATGGATGGCACTGCAAGAGAGCTGGGTGTTAGTGATTCTTTCAATCCTGTAGAAAATATAAATGGTGGTACAAAATATTTAAAAAATATGTTAGATAAATTTGGTGATATAGAAACAGCTCTTGCGGCTTATAATGCCGGTCCGGGTAATGTTGCTAAATATCAAGGAATACCACCATTTAAAGAGACAAAAAATTATATTAATAGAGTTCTTAGCTTTTTCAATAATTTTACAGAGTAAAGGAGTAAGAAAATGGAAGCTGTAGTTAATGATTTCTTTCGCAGTTGGGAAAATGAAATTGCTTCTTATCAAGAGGTATTGATATGCCTTCAAGATCAAAAAGAAGCACTTATTGAATGGAATATCAAAAAATTCCAAAAGATAAGTCAACAAACTGCAATCTTTGTTAGTCGTGCACATCGTGCAACAAGCATCAGAAATGATTTAATGGAGACATTATTTATTTTGAGAAATATTGATGTATCTCAGAATAACCTTAAGACCGTTTATTCTATTTTTTATGAAGAAGAATTAGCTGAAAGAGCAAGTCTTTTGTTTGCTTCTTTTGCAAATACTTTAAGAAAAATTGATAAGCTTTCTTCTGACAACAAAGAATTAATCAAAACCGGACTTGAGCTTGTCGGAGATAATCTTGAGATGATTTCAGATATTATTGATAAAGATAGAGTTTATAGCCGAGTTGGTATGATTCCACAAAAGAGAAGTTCAATTCTTTTAAATACAAGGGTATAGAGAAATGTTAAGTTTGCTGTTACAGGGTAAAAAAGTAAAATTAATCAGTAATATTTCATTAAATGATAGTGCAATTGAGCATATTGATCCTTTTATTGTCGGTATGGAAGATTTGCATTTTCAGCCTTTTCAACAAGGAGAAAAGCAAGAATATCTACTTTCGGATGAAAAAATCAGATTAGTTTTTACTGAAATTGATAGAAGATTATATAACCCTGTAAAATTAAAAAGGAGAATAAGTAATGCTTAATATGTTATCTATTGGTAAACAAGCACTTTCAACAACTGAGAAAAACCTTGAAGTTACAGCACATAATATTGCTAATGCTAATACAGAAGGTTATAGCAGACAAAGAATTATACAAGAAGCATCTACTCCTTTAAATGATGCAAATGGAAATTATGGTAGTGGTGTAAGTATTGTTAGATTAGAGAGGATGAGGGATTTAAGGCTTGATACAGAATTTAGAAATCTTAATAGTAATACAGGTTATTGGGAATCTATGTCTTCTAACCTACAAGAATTAGAAAAAAGTGTTGTTGAAACCTCGGAATATGGTATTGGTACAATGATTAATAATTTCTTTAATAAATGGGAAGCTTTAGCTAACAACCCTTATAGTGAAGTCCATCGTATAGATGTTATTGATGCAACTACTCAAATGACTGAAAGCTTCAAAGGCCTTAATATGGCGATTGAAGATACAAGAGACAACTTAAAATTCTCATTGAAGGATACTGCAAATAGAATTAATGAAATCTCTGATGAATTAGCTTCCTTGTCTAATCAAATATCTCAAAATAAGATTAATAATAAGCCTGCAAATGATTATTTAGATAAGTTTGATTTATTGATTGATGAGTTATCACAATATGGTAATGTTCAAGTGCATGAACGTGAAAATGGCACTATGAGTGTATATTTTGGTACTGATGAACTTGTTAGAAATGATGTTTCCAATAAGCTTATTTATACCGAATCTACAAACTTAGAAAGCAATGAAGAAGAAGCATATCTAATATGGGATAATACAAAGTCAAAAATTAGTGGTTTAACTTCAGGCTCTTTGAAATCTATGTATGATTTACGAGATACAGTATTGCCGGAATATAAGACAAAATTAGATGATTTAGCTGTTCAAATTGCTGAGAAAGTAAATGAAATCCATATTAAAGGTTATGATATGACTGAACCTGCAGCTTCAGGCCGATATTTCTTTAATGCTGAAGTAACAGGGGTTGAGAATTTTGAACTCTCTAATGAAATCCTATCTGATCCTGCTAATATTGCTGTTTCGGGGTCAGGACAAATAGGGGATAATCAAATAGCATTACAAATTACTGATTTGAAATATGAAAATGTTTTTGACGGTAAAACTATTACTGAAGCTTTTGCTGATTATGTGTATGAAATAGGTAGAGACGTTAAAACAGCCGGTCAAAACGCTGAACGTACATCTATGCTAAGCTCTCAAACAGATAATTTTCGAGAATCTGTTAAGGGTGTTTCTATGAATGAAGAAACAGCTAATTTAATGAAATTTCAACAAGCATATCAAGCAGCAGCAAAGATTATTACTATAGCTGATGATATAATGACTACAATTATAGGTTTAGTAAAATGATAAATAAAAGAATTTTAATAATCAGGGAAGGTGTTTTATGTTAGTTTTAACAAGAAAAATAGGAGAGTCAATCTGTATCGGTGATGATATTGAAATAGTAATCACTGATATTACTAAAAATGCAATAAGAATAGGTATTGTTGCTCCTAAAGATACTCCAATTTACCGAAAAGAAATCTATGATAGAATTCTGGAAGAAAATAAAGAAGCAGCTGTTGTTAATGTCGATAATGACCAATTAATTAATCTAAATAAATATCTCAAATTTATGAAAAAGAAATAATCCTTTTAAAGGAGTGTAAAATGCGTATAACAACTAATACTATGTATGAAAGCTTACTTAATAATGTTAACAAAAATCTGTCTGATTATCATAAGTATAACGAGATGATATCTAATGAAAGAAGAATAAATAAGATTTCTGATGATCCGGCAGGAGTAGCTATTGCAATGAAACATAAGGGAAATTCCTCTGCTTATGATAGGTATGTAGAAAATATTTCTGATGCTGAAGAATACCTTAAAGCAACTGATTCTGCTTTAAATCATATTCAAGATATTGTTGTTAGAGCAAGAGAGATTGCCTTAACTGCTTCAACTGAAACAGCTTCAGATATGGAAAAACAAGTAGCTGCAGATCAAATACAACAAATTATTGATGAAAGTATTGGTATTGCTAATACTAAAATGAGAGATCGGTACTTGTTTGCCGGGACTAACGGTAATGAACCTGCTTACTCGTTAAACGGTAGAGTGTTACAGCCTTATGCCTCAACTGATAATGTCTATAATGATGTCGTTACAGTTAATGGTGAATATGAAGGAACCGGTGATTTTATTGTTAAATTTGTTGAGTCCGGAAATGTTAATGATGATGTCGCAACCAATACAGCTAAATATCAAGTTTCTCAAGATGGCGGAGAAACTTGGTCAGAAACTATTGAACTCGGTAATAATACAGCAAATATTATTGATAAAGATGGTAATGATACCGGGTTGAGTCTTGATTTTAAAAGAGGTTTTTTAGAAGTCGGAGATGAATTTAGGCTTAATGTGGTTGCAGGCAATTATCAAGGAGATGATGCTAATATTGCTTTTAATAATAATTCATACAGTAGGATTACAACCAATGTGACAGGTCAACAATTATTTGAAGATACCGGTTATTTTGATTCATTATATCAATTAAAATATGCCTTAGATAATGGTAATAATATCGAAATTTCTGATGCTATAGGCAAACTTGATGCTTTACAATCCAATATGCAGCCGATGGTTACTGCTTCAGGATTAGCGTTAAACAGACTTGAAATTTCAAAGAATAATTTAGTCTCCCTGCAAGAAAATGTCCTGGAAAGTATTCAAGGCATTGAAAAAGTCGATGCTGTTGAAGTTTTGACAAAATTTGCAATGACAGAAAAGGCACTTAACTCCGCTGTTGCTGCCTTATCAAAAATGTTTCCTACGAGCCTGACAGAATATTTATAATAAATTTAAAAGGAGTAAAAAATGAAAATCTACACAACTCGTTTCGGTGAAATTGAAGTAAATGACAATACTGTCATTACTTTCCCTTCAGGAATACTTGGTTTTCCTGATGTTAAAAATTATGTCTTGCTTGATGTTGATGAAAGCTCTCCATTAAAATGGATGCAATCTACTGAAGAACCTTCTTTGGCTTTTGTTGTTACTGATCCAAATCTTTTTAAAGCTGATTATGTGATTAATGCTCATAGATCTGATTTAAAAGATATTGAAGTAGAAAAAGCTGAAGATGTAGTCGTTCTTGTCTTAGTTACAGTACCACGAGAACCTTCTCGTATGACTGCTAATCTTAAAGGCCCGGTTTTGATTAATGTTAAAAATAACAAAGCAAAACAAATGATAGTTGATGATGTTGATTATGACATTAAGTATCGTCTTTTATCTGAAGATATGATTGAACAAGTCGTATAGCAAATGCCAAATATTAAGAAGGGATTCTTACCGCATTGCGGATTCCCAGGGACGGGATTATTTGGTGTTTTGTTTCTACCTGAGTTTAGAAGATTTTAAATAATGAAAAGTTAAGTTTTTCATCATTTAAGTTCTTTATTTTTTTTAAGTAGCTTATCTGATAATATTGTTGTATAAACATCCTTGTTTGTACTGCTATTTGTTGTATAAACATCCTTGTTTGTACTGCTATTTGTTGTATAAACATCCTTGTTTGTACCTTTATTTGTTGTGAAAATATCGTTCAAGTTGAAAGCTCGAACAACTTTATCTGAGCATCCCTGCTTGCATTCTTTTTTCTACAAGCTGGAAGCTTATAGAACATTTACGTTTTTTTGTTGTGCGAGCATCCCTGCTTGCATTCTTTTTTCTACAAGCTGGAAGCTTATAGAACATTTACGTTTTTTTGTTGTGCGAGCATCCCTGCTTGCACAAAATATCAAGAATTACATAACAATGATACAGGTGACCTCCGGGATGCTTTAAAGCATCTTGGAGGTCCCTTAAACCTTGTTTGATGTAAACCATTGAAAGATATATAGTTAAAATAAAAAAGCAAAATTCGTTTAAATCAGGAATCCGAATGCTTTGTCCGGTCATTGCGTTGAGCTTGTGAAGAAGCTATCTATTGACTGCTACGCTTCGCTTGCAGTGATATGACCTAGCCGTTCTTAACTCACACTTGCTTCGCTTCGTTGCAAGTCAAGTCCGGCTAATGTGATGATAAGTAATTCACGGTCTCAGACAACTTCGTTGTTAGTTATCATATATTATTTTATGTATGAAATCTTTGATAATTCAATTTTTTGATTATTATGTTTTATTTCAATAGTATAGATGCCGGTGGTAATTTGTTTGTTGTTGTTATCAGTTCCGTCCCATTCATAGTGATAAATGCCGATAGCTTTAGTTTCATTGATTAGAGATTTTATTTTTTGACCTTTAATGTTGTAAATATTTATTTCGATTAATCCTGGTTGTTTAATATTGGTTTCCAAGATTGTTTTTGTTTTAAACGGGTTTGGATATGAACTTAGTAGGATTGGTTTATTTATATTCAAAGTCGGGTCAGTGATATTGACATTTTCTGTATAATTTACAGTCCAGTTTATTGGATAAGTAATATCTTGAGCAATTACTAAACATTTAACATTATATGTACCATAATCATTTAAAACGGTATTGAATATTCCTGTATTTTGATTTTCAATTAATTCATCGTCAATGTACCAGGCATAAGCAGGAATTTCAAAAGTAAATATATCTAAAGCATCAACAATAAATTGAATAGTATTATTATTAGTTTCAATAATTTCATTTGGATTTGGAGTTATAGAGTTTATCTCTAATGAAAGCATCCTTAAAGAATCTATCACCACCGGTTCTATGGGCTTATCATTTGAGTTTGTGGGAACCTGTCCTATGTCAAATACTACGTCAAGTCCTTCGAAAACTTTGCCAAATACTGCATAATTACCATCTAGATGAGGAAGAGCTGCCAAGGTAATATAATATTGTGAGCCGGCAGAATTTGGTTGGTTAGTTTTTGCCATAGCCAACATCCCGGGTTGGTCGTGAATGAGTTCATCACAATATTCATCTTCAATAGTATAACCCGGTCCGCCCGTACCGGTACCTAAGGGGCATCCATCCTGAATAACGAAATCATCAATAACTCTGTGAAAGATTAAGTTATCATAAAAATGGTTTTCTGCTAATTGGATAAAATTAAATCCTGTTATAGGCATAAGATCAAATCTGATCTCAGCTGTGAAATTTCCCATATTTGTGTGCCAACGAGCAAAACGCCTTGCATATAAACTTTGAGACATAAGTATGATAAGTATAATAATAATTATTTTGATTTTCATTTTTTCCTCCATTATATTTAATATAATAAATGTTGCTTTTAGATTGTCAAGAATTTTATTTTAAAACTTAGTAAAGAGAAAACGATATAAATCTATGATTATTTACAATGTGAATTAAAAGTATAAAATAAGTAAATAAAAATCTTGACAATAAAAAATATTAGATGTAATTTAGTATTAAGAAATATAATTACTAGGAGGATGTGATGAAAAAACAATTATTGGTTTTGGTATTTATGCTTTGTCTGAGTATTTTTGCTTATGCTCAAAACAATCTAATTGAAGATAGTTCTACAAAGGAAGAAGATATCTGGATTACAGATTATCCTTATTTTATGGATTTTGAAGATGAAGAAGTAGGAACTTTACCTTATGGTTGGGATGCAAAATATCATTTTTATGACTATCCTGTCCCTGTTTATGTTAAAGCATATTCTACTCCCAGCCCAATATGGCAATCAAAATATCTCTATTCAACTCAAGATGCTATTTATGAAGAGCCAACAGCGTTATATATAAATTTGCCCAAGATTGAGAATCCTCAAAATAAATATTTTATGTTTAATGCATGTGGTAATCGCTATTATAATAGTATGGAATTAAGAATGGTTTCAAATTATTCATTTTTCCCTGAATATATTGATATTGCAACAGTATCTTATCCACTTGATTATAAGCGTTTTTTATTTAAATTACCTGATACGGAGTATAATATTTTGCAATTTTATAGACAAATTATCGTGGGTTATGGTCATGAATATGCTGATCCAACATTCTGTCTGGAAGATGTTGAAATTGGTATAATACCTGAAGTAGCTACTTCAAGGATTTTTAATACAGAAATTGACTTTGAAAGACTTTATCAAGGTAATGATATGAATATAGCATTACCGATTTTTAATACCGGTTCTGAGCCATTAATAGTAAATGCTACTTCATCAGAACATTTTTCACCTATCACTGAGAATTTAACTATCCAAAGCGTTGAGAGTGAAGAACTTTTATTTCACTGTAATACTGAAATGCCGGGATATTATGAAGAACAGATAATTTTGAATACAAATGATTCACAAAATCCTCAATATATTATAAATTGTAAAGCAGAAGTAGTTCCTGCTCCTTCTTATGGAAACATTCAATTTGGTTTTGAAAATAACAGTTTTTCTTACCCATTCAATTATGATACCACATCTTGGGAAACTTTATATACGGTTTATAGTATACCAAATAATTCAAGAGGAAGAATAAGCACAATATCTTATGACTATGCATCAGCAGAGCCTTTTTCATATAATGTTGTTATGGATTTATATGCCAGTCAAACAAATACAGGCATATTAAGCATTCCTGACAGCTTATTTACAAGAGGTTTCGAAGGAGTTGCTGATTTTAATAATGAGACTACTTGGACAAAAATTCAACTTGACACACCTTTTGAGATAGACAAAAACTACTTAATTATTAGAATTAAAAGCTCTGCTGTTTCACCGGATGGGAATTTAAGATGCTTTTATTTTTCTCATGATTCTAATTATGATACATTTAATTTTGATATGTGGCATCAAGGTGGTCCTAACATAGCCTTATTTTTTGATAATATTGCGTTTAAAACACCAAATAATTTTGAAGCATCTTTAGTAGATAATGATGTAAATTTGTCTTGGGTAGCTCCAATTTATCCTAACGATATTGAAGACCTTCCGGTTTTGTCCGGATACAATGTTTATCGAAATGATGAAATCATTGCGACTTTAGATGAGACACAATTGAGTTATACTGACAATGAACTTGATAATAGTCTTATTAATACATATTATTTAACGGCAGTTTATACCAACCCTGAAGGTGAATCAATGCCTACAGTAAAACGAACTTTTAATCCTACCGGTATCGAAGATGTCGTTAATGAAGCATCATTGTCTATTTCAAGTTATCCTAATCCGGTCAAAGATTTAGTCCATATTGCATTAAAATTACATAATAATACCCAACTTAAGATAGAAATATTTAACATTAAAGGACAAAAAGTCAAAACACTATTTAATGAAGAATGCAAGTCAGGAGATAAACTTATAACCTGGGACACAAAAGATGATAATGATAAATTAGTTAGTTCAGGTGTTTATTTTTATAAAGTGAGTTTTGATAATTTAAGTCAAATGAAAAAGATGCTTATTATGAGATAGTATTTGTGGCTGTTGAATAATTTCAATTATTGTTCTACGAGCTTCCAGCTTGTAGTTTTATAGCATTGACATTCACATTTTTTACAAAATATTTATTTTTTTCTTGACAAATAATTTTAAAATATTAAAAATAGCATAATAGAAGTATTTATTAAAATTTAATATCGTAATTATGGTAATTTGAAATTAATTTTAAATGTAAGGTTTTAAGGATTATATGTAGGATGAGTTTTTTTGAAAGACTTTATGTCGATTATGAGCCAAGAATTGTGTTTAAGAATTATTTAATATTTAGACACTATACTATACTATACTATACTATACTATACTATACTATACTATACTATATGGATATACATCTTATAGTAAAAATATCAGTATTGGAAGCCATAATAAATTCGTTTAACCTATTTAACTCTCGTTTTTTTATAAAGAATAAATAAAAATTTTAAGGAGTTTATCGATGAAAAAAATAATCATACTATGTATAGCAATTACATTATTTGCTGTATTAAACGCACAAACACTTGTAGTAAGACCTGGAAATCCTGATTGTTATCAAACAATTCAAGAAGCTGTTGCAGATTGTCCGGATGGAGGAACGGTATTGGTTTATCCCGGAGAATATGAAGCTGACCCATATAATAATTGTATTTCCTGGAGTAATAAAAATATTACTTTAAAAGGTATATCAAGAAATAATCGTCCAATAATTAACGGACAAATTGACCTTACAGATATAAATAACTTAAGTAAGATAAGCAATTTTATAATCAGGGCTCATAATGTTCCCGGTATATTACTTCGATCATCTAATCCTGTTATTTCAGGTATAAGGTTTGAGTTAACGCATTCAGGAGTAAATAAATCGGGTATTAACTATAGTACAGACACTATTAATGGAGTTGAAAATATTGTTTTTGAGATTTTGGACTGTCAATTTATCGGATCAAGAGGAATCAGAATTAATAATCTTGGACCAAATGGTCACGTGATAGTTAAATCTTGTGATTTTATTAATAATTATAATGATCATAGTTCTCAAGCAAATAATTATCAAGGATCAGCTATTTCTGTTTTAGCAGCAAATTTAACAATAGAAGATTCATTTTTTTTAAGTGATTTAGACCAATATCATAAATCACAATATTTAGTTAGTTTCTATTCAGATTATAGTTACTTACCAATACTTCATATTCGTAATAATTCATTTAAAATTATTAATACAACTCGAAATAATTACAGATCATTTATTAAAGCTAATATTCGTTCAAGACCTCCTACTTCAGAGATAATTATTGATAGAAACACCTTTTATATTCAGGATTATATAAATAATATTTATTATGATTTAATTTATATTTATAATACATATCCATCAAATATAACTTATACAAATAATACTTCTTTCAATGAGGGGATATCTTCAGTTTGGAATAGTTTTTATGTTACTAGTCCTCAAAATGATAATAATGTAGTTATTAAAAATTCAATTTTTGATGGAACAATTACCGGTGATAATTTTAACATTTCCAATTCCTGGTTTATTGATACTGATAATGCTTTTCCTGCTGATGCAGTAACCCGTGACATCCATTACGGTGACCCACAGATAGACCCTGTTACTCTTGCTCCAATCTGGACATCAAGCATTAAATCAGGTCTTATTGATGCAGGTCATATTGATACTAATGGAAATGGTGTAATCTGGTATGAGGATTCTGAAGATCAAGATATCGATGGAACAAGAATTGATATAGGTGCTGTGCCGGCAACGGATCATGGACAGTTTAAACATACCCTTG
>JALNXV010000515.1 GCA_023230175.1 Candidatus Cloacimonadota bacterium | reverse complement strand
TTAGAATTCCTTTCAATCATATCTAATATCATGTACTCTTTGTATAATACGGTTGGTTTGAAGAACTGATTCTCACTCATCACTATTAATACCTTTCATTGTTCGGTAATTGAATAATTCAATTTTACTACATTACTTTATTAAATACAAGGCTTATTTTGAAGTTTGTTCGTTTTTTAAACAACTGCCCAACTTATTTAAAAAATGAAGCATTATTCTGTAAAATAAAATGTGTACAAGATAAAAACATGTAATAAATTTAACCTGTGATTATTATTTTTTTTATTGGATAAGTCACTTTTTATCACAAAAGATTGAATTCCCTATTAAAAAAATAAAAAAACATCGTTTTATTTTAAAAGATAAACTTTTGTAAAAATAATGTCTTTATTAGTTTTATTCGATGATATTATTATCTGTGTTTGTCTACATACCTTTTACATGCTGAAATTATATAGTATGGAACTGTATTGAATGCTTCCGGATCCAATTGGAATGTCATAGTATTTTCAATGTGATAAGACTCAAGAATAAACTTTCTGAGTACATCATCACCTATTCTATCGTTTACTAAAATACTTAATATCCGTAAAATGTTTATTTTTTCAAAATCAGTAGCAATATCAAATGATGCAATTAGATTTTCTTTATTACTCAAATACTATAAAACTTCACTATAATTAAAATCATCTATATTTATTTCCAATTTTACTTTATTACACGCTGCATCAATTTGTTCTTGGGTGAAATCAAGAAAATCTCCTTGATTATTTTTAAGTTGAGGTGTGACTTTTAACTTTAAAACGCTCGATATTAAATCATATTGAAAGTCTTCGTTATTTTTCGTAAGTTCAAGAAATCTACGGTGTTCAATTAATCTAGATAACAGAGATTTATCAGGATTTTTTGACATATCCCTAGATACTTGAATAACATTTTTTATATGATTATCATTTATTGGATGTTCTGTTAATATATTCTCTGATAACTGTAAATATTTTGCATTAATATTATCATGTTTCTTCACATAGGTTAAGTCTATAACTGGTGTAAAATCATGTGTGAGCATCAGAACTGTCCGGTTCTTCAAGCATCTATCTTCATCCCTTAAAAATAAGGCGTGCATTAATGCGTACTTTTTATTCTCATCAAACGATGAAATAGGATCATCTAATATTATGAATTTGTTATCTTCACTTAACACATCCATTAAAAACATTATTAGTGCAAATGCATTTTTTTCTCCATAACTTAGACTTTCTAAAATGTTCGTAACATTACAATTTGTGTGTTTCAAGATAACTCTAGGATCTTTTGTTTTCTCGCCAATAAAATTTATTTCATATGGAATTCCTGCTATTTGCATAAAATCATTAATTTGATTCTTGGAGTTATTCACTTTAGATTTAATTGCAGTGTCAAAAATGCCCTTATTCTTAAGATAATCTATCTTCATACTTTTTAGCTCTTCAATTTTACTTTTTATAGAATTAAGTACTTTTAATAGTTCATCATTTTCAATAAAATCAATTTTTTCAAATGTTGATAAAAAATTATTGAGTAATTTTTCTGTTTCGTCCTCTTTGAGTAAATCATATTCACTAAGACTACATAACTTATCTAACGTTTCAATTAAAGTATAAAGACTTGCATATATTTTAATAATTTCCGCATCATCAGTTTGAAGTCCATCAATACTATTAATTTTATCATTAATTAGTTTTTTAGTACTTTCATTCAAGTCAATAACATTGCTACCTAAATCTCCCAAGAAACTTGTAATGTTTTTTACATTTGCTTGTTTGTATCTATCAGATATTTCATTTTTTAGATTTTCAAACCCATCTTTCAAATCCTCTCTACAATATGGACAGTTATCCGAAAAATCATGACCGGAATTAAACCATTCAATCCATTGAACCCGTTTTTCGCCCAATAATAAATCATGATAACTTGATAGTGATTTTGGAAGATTTTCAGCAATATAAAAATTACCATCTTTTAATGCCTTGATAACTTTAGATGAACCATTGATTTGATCCTTTTTATTGTTTAAGGGTAAATTTGATTTCATTGAAGAAATTTTGCTTATAAAAAGAGTTATTGTTTTATTATTACATAGTTGTTTTAAATCAGAAAACAAATCAAGTAAAACCTTCTTTTTCTTATCTAATTCAGCATCCTTGATTAGAACTTCATACACTCTTCTATCATCTAAGACACTACTTTCAATAAACAAATGGTTACTTATATATTTTTCATTAAATATTTTTACAGCATCCGGTAGAACACCCTCTAAAAGTTCAACTTTAGGCACTAATTCCGTGTTTTTAAATGGTTTCATCTTTGTTAATAATTCTTCATTATAAAGTGATTCAATCGCCATTGCTAAAGTAGATTTCCCAGTTCCATTAGCTCCATATCTAATGTTCAATTGATTTTCCATCAGTGTTAAACAACCAGTTTCAATATTTTTACAATTGTTAATTTTAAATTTCATGGTACCCTCCTTAGATATTACTTGCTTTGAGTAAGCTTA
>JALNXV010000514.1 GCA_023230175.1 Candidatus Cloacimonadota bacterium | reverse complement strand
TTTCTGGAAAAACCGTCTATTGCAATTGTGATGATTATAGAATCAGTAATTTTTATAAATACTTTAAAAGTAATTTTCAATCGCTTAGTCTAAAGAAGATAATTTGCTCCTGTTACCATAGTCAAAGGCCTGATTTGTTTAATAGCAAGGGTATGTATTGCACTTATTCATATGATTGCGACAAAAAGGAAGAACGTTAGATAGTTTATGCTTTCAATGGAGATGGGGATTTTCGCAGCCTTGAGTGTATTGATCTTTTGAAGCAGTCCGATATTGTTGTAACCAACCCTCCGTTTTCATTGTTCCGGGAGTATGTTCATCAGCTGGTAACTTATAATAAGCATTTTTTGATTATTGGAAACGTAAATGCAATTACATATAAAAACATCTTCTCATTAATCCATGAAAACAAGGCGTGGCTGGGTGTTAATCTTGGCCGAGGGATATCTGGTTTCATTGTCCCCGAAAATTATCCGCTTTATGGAACTGAAGTTAAAATTGATGAGGGAAATAACAGAATAGTTGCAACAAATGGATGCCTTTGGCTAACCAACCTTGATAATCAGATAAGACATGAAAGAATCCCATTGACTTGTTGTTATAATGGCAATGAAGATTTGTATCCTAAATATGACAATTATGATGCAATAAACATCAACAGAACAAACCAAATCCCTTTAGATTACAAAGGAGTCATGGGTGTCCCTATAACTTTTCTTCATAAGTTCTGTCCAGATCAATTCGAAATAGTGAAATTCCGAAAAGGTGACGACGAAAAAGATCTGAGAATCAACGGGAAAAGCCCATATTTCAGGATTCTCATTCGAAAAACCAGTACTGAATTTGAAAAACAGAAAACGCAGATGGTTTAGCAATGCCAGCAGAACTTCTCCATTTGAGATTCAACTGCTTGTTGGGTGAACCTAAAACTGGTTGAGGAAGCGCTTGATCAAAAAGCAGCAGAAGTATGGAAAGGTCAGGATCTTATCAGAATTTCCAACGTTCTGATCTGAAAGCTTGATTCCACGTTTTATTTCTGGATATCTGCTGCTTTCAATCAAAGTCCTCAGAGTTTTTGATGCATTGCTGTTTGCTTTCACTTCGATGGGAATCAGCTCATCGGCAGTTCTGGCGAAGAAGTCTTCTTCAAGTGTTGAATTCTCCCGTTTGTAATAGTACAGGCCAAGACCTTGCTTGACGAAGGCTTCTGAAACAAAGTTCTCATAAAGGGCACCCTTGTAAACTCCTAGGTTGCGATTCGCTCTGAGATTGTCTTGTGCCTGCTCATCAAGTGCAGATACAAGAAGACCGGTATCAGAGAAATAAAGCTTGAACTTTGATGTATCAATGTTTCCTTTTAGAGGCAGTTCTGGATAATTCAGGCAATAACAGGCATTGATTATTCCAGAATCCAAGAGCCACTCGATGCATCCTGAATATTCTCTGCTTCTGGCTCCATTTTTGACTTTGCTGAACTGGAATTTCTTGTTTTCCTTTCCAAGCTGAGCCGGAATGCTTCGGTAGACACTGACGATTTTTGTTTGATCAAGGCTTTCAGCATACTTTCTGATATCTTCTTCATAACCCAGCTGAATCTGTTTCTGAATTTCAAGCGTACCGGAAAAACTTTTTTTTTCAATGAAGTTAAGCACTACTTCCGGCATCCCTCCGAGAATGCAGTATTCTGTGAAAAGATTTTTAATTACGCTCATTTCTGTAATGCTGAAAGGAGTGCAGAGAAGCATCTTCTTTAGAATGCTTTCTGATAGGTCGTGGTATTTCATTGCCCATAGAAATTCTTCGAAGTCCATGGAATGCATTTCGTAATCGATCTTGTAACCGACACTGTTGCTATGGATTTTCTTGTAATGGGTTTCAAGAAGGGATCCGCTGCAGATTACATCGAACCTGCTATCTATACAGAACGATTTCAGAGATGTGGCAATATCAGGATTCTGCTGTAGTTCATCGAATATAATCAGTGTTTTTCCAGGAATAAAACGGAATGATGGCTCTATAAGTGATATGTTCTTGATTATAGACTCAGCAGAATAGCCATCAGAAAGAATCGTCATGAATTTTGGCTCGATTACGAAATTGATGTAAACTGTATTTTCGTAACTTGCATGTGAAAATTCCAAAATTGATTTTGTTTTTCCAACTTGTCTGGCGCCTTTTATTATAAGAGGTTTTTTGTTATCGCTGGATTTCCAGGCGTGAAGATAATCATCTATTTTTCTAGAAAGGTACATGCTCCCCCCACTAACTTATTTTTATAATAGTATTTAACAGATTTATTCTCAAGAGAAATCACAAAAAATGAGCGACTTTTTGCTGATTTCTCACATTTCATGAGCGACTTCTTACTGATTTATCACATTTCATGAGCGACTTTTTGCTGGTTTCTCACATTTCATGAGGATGAATCAGAAATCTTCAGGCTCAGAACTGGCTTGATCTACTTCTTCGGTGATGTTTGTCTCATCATAGCTTCTTGATTTAGAAAGAAGCATGACGCTCAGAAGGATCTCTCCTGCAAGGTAGAT
>JALNXV010000513.1 GCA_023230175.1 Candidatus Cloacimonadota bacterium | reverse complement strand
AAACAAATTATCTAAATTTTCTGAATCCTTAATCACAATTCGAAATACATTCATCGGATATTTATTATCTTTATTCCATTTCTTGTCTTTTACTTTATATAATTGATTTAATTCAATTATCTTAAATTCTCTTGATAATTCATTAAACCATACAAAGGGTGTTTTGATAATTTCATTTTCTTTCTCAATCTCAAATTGTCCTTCAGTATTTCCAATCAATTCCGAGCTAAAACAGACAATCAAATTATGAGGATAATACTTATAATTATCCAAATTTTCTAACGCGGATATTTTTAATATAATCCCTATACATACCAGAAATAACACTAAATATTTCTTCATAAATACCTCATTATATATATTTTATAATGTAATAAATATTAAATATGCTGATGCGTCAAGACATTTTTATGATAAATAAAAAATATTAATTGACAAAACTATCTACAAGGTTATATTTATTAATAAGTGCTATAGGAGGATGCTTGAATATTAATATAGTTACAGAAAAAAAAATTGATGAGCTACTTAAAACAGCTGAGAGTAAACTTGCAGACTATGCTTTTGATGAACTAAAAACTCTTATTGATAAAATCTTACTTGATTGTGATAAGATACAATATCAAAAAGGTAAGGCTAACGCATTAAGAATCTTAGGCACTATTTATGGTATGAAAGCAGAAAACAATCAAGCAAAACACATCCTTAATGAAGCTTATAAATTATTCAATGAAGTCGATGACCTGTATGGCAATATCAAAGTTAATGCAAATCTGGGAATAGTTTTAGCAAATTTGGGAGAATATGAAGAAGCTTTAAAACATTTCCATATTTCAGTTTCTTTTTCATATAATTTTTCAGATGATAAATATTTGGCCGATCAGTATGTTAATATAGGTTCTATCTATCACAAATTAGGTAACTTTACACTATCTTTTAGATACTATAAAAAAGCTCTAAGGATAAGACAAAAACTTGATAATATCACCGGATTAGCAACAGTTTATAACAATATCGCTAATTTATACGAAAATCAAGGAGATTTAGGTATTGCTTTAGGTTATTTCTTAAAAGCATATAAAATCTGGAATACTACATCTAATCCTCGAGCTCAAGCTGTTGTAATGTATAACATAGCTGTCATCTTAAATGTTTTAAAAAACTTTAGTCAAGCTTTTCAATATTTTGAAAATGCTTTATTATTAGCCATAAAATATGATATTATCAATATTCAAGCTTTAACTTATTGTAGTTTAGCAAACTTATTAATTGAGCAAGATAAATTTATTCAAGCTGAAGACTATCTAACCAATGCTATAAAAGCTAATGAACAATCTAATGATACTGAGACAAAAAAACTTATACTTAAAACACATATCAAATACTATAAAAAAATAAATGATTACAAAAAAGCCTTCGAATATCAAAAAGAACTAATAGAACTTGATGAAAAAGTAAGACATAAAACTATCTCCCAAAAAATAGCTTCTATGGAATATGATTTTAATATCAAACAAAAAGAAAAAGAAACAGAGTTATATCGTATCAAAAATATAGAATTAAGAAATGCTTATAACGAAATAGAAAAAAAGAGTCAAGCTCTAATTGAGGCAAATGAAAATTTAAAACAATTAGATGCCTCTAAAGATGCAATTTTAAGCATAGTATCTCATGATATAAAAAATCTTATTGGTTCAATATATTCTATTATTGAATTATTTAGATATGAGAAATTAAACTCAAAATCTGAAAATTACATAAATATGATTGAGACAAGTGTCCAAAAAGCCCTTAAATTAGTTCAAGATATATTGGAAGCTAATGCTTTAGAAACCAAAGACTATAAGTTAAATCTCAATCCTTATGATTTTAATGAGTTATTATCTTCTTATAAGTCTTCATTTAAAATTAATGCTGAAGCAAAGATGATAAATTTTAAGATAATTTTACCGCAAAACTCCTGTATTGTGTACATACAAATTGATAGGTTCTGGCAAATAATCGAAAACTTAATCAGTAATGCTATTAAGTTTTCAAAGCAAGGTGGATTTATCTCTATAACCGGAGAAATCATTACAGAAAATAATAAATCTTTTGCCCTAATCAAGATAAAAGATACCGGTATTGGTATATCAAAAGAGAATATCCCTATTATCTTTAACAAATTTACACTAGCAAAAAGAAAAGGCACAAAAGGAGAAATGACAACCGGACTCGGATTATCCATTGTAAAAAGATTAGTTGAACTACATTATGGAGAAATCTCCGTAAAATCAGAAATCAATGTCGGCAGTGAATTTGTTATTAAACTTCCGGCATACGAAAAGGCTTTTGAATAATAACGTTATCCCTGCTTGTACGAGTCTGTGCAGGGTTCACAATCATAACATAATTATAGAAAGAGTCATTGCGAACGAAGCGTGGCAATCTCATAAATCATTAAGGCTGATGAATAATGTTGTTGTGCGAACATCCCTGTTTGCACTAAAAACCTTAAGTGATAGGTATTCAATATTTTATAAAACTACAAGATAAAAGCTTGTAGAACAA
>JALNXV010000512.1 GCA_023230175.1 Candidatus Cloacimonadota bacterium | reverse complement strand
TCAATAGCAAATCCAGTAATTTTACCCAAATTATGGTCAGAATGAGCACCAATAGGGCATATCCTGTATGGTGTAAATGCCAAATCTTGCGGCTCCTTTTTATATATAGTATTGAATGCATGTAAAGCTGTTATTTTTTTAGACATGATTAAATGATTTCTCCTTTATCTTTCTTATTACTGTGAGAATATGAATATTCTCAGAAAACAACTTATTTAATAAATTGATATTTTGATATTATGAGATTAAAGAAATAATGTCAAGTTATACCTTCTTCTATTTACTAACTTTAAACTGAGCAAGGAAAGAAAAACTTGAGGAGAAATAAAATAGTAAAAATATGCCTTGACACTTTAAGCAATAATGCACTTTATAATAAGTTACAAACCTTTTATAGTTTTACCTTGTTGTTTCAGCCTTTTCCCAAAACGGCTTTGCTTTACCTGTTAAAATTTTCAATACTGCAACCCATTGTGCAATAATAGTTATAGAGTAATAATAGATTAATAATAGTACTCTATTTTTTGATTTTGTTATAATTCTTATTAACGCTAATGCAAAAAACAAAAGTTGACCTAAAAACATTACCAAATAAAACAGTGAACCTTTCATTAATAATGCACTAAATAAAAAAATTAATAAATGTGAAATCCATAATAAATATCTACAAGTTCTATGTCCAAAGTAAAAATACGAGAACCATTTATATTTAACAACATTTAAAATTCTTATATCCGGTATTATCGCTTGTAATATTATACGATTCATTCTTACTTTCCTGTTGAATTCGTCTCTTATACTCTCTCCAGCTTTCTCATATGCAATTGCGTCATGGTTACTAATTGCTCTTTTTCCATTAAGCGCATAATATAATGGCATTGAAGAATCATGACATTTGATAGAATCGAAGTCATAATAATCTTTTGTTCTACATGCATACAAAGCTCCATTACCTGCAGTGATTGTTTGAATTTTACTCTCGATATCTCTTATTACCAGATCATTATCCCAATAAGTTGCTTCTGCGCTACTTACGTCATTAGTTTTTTTATTTAGAATCGATAGCTTCCCAGTAACATATGCAATATTATCAGATGTAAATGCAGCTAATAATTCTACTACTGAATTTTTTTCCATTATAGAATTCGCATCTGTCATAACTAAATATTCTGTTGTAATACTTTTTTGAGCCTCATTTTGAGCATTAGTTTTACCTTTACGTTCCTTAACCTCATAGAGGCTAATATCATAATCTTTGTGTTCTTTAATAAATTCTTTAACTATTGAGTTTGTATTGTCAGTACTATTATCTGATGCAACTAAAAATTTTATTTTATCTTTTTTGTATTCTAATTCAATAACATTAATAAGTTTATTTTTAATTACCTTTTCTTCATTATGAGCCACAATCATAACTGTTACTGATGGCATATGAGTATAATCTTTTTTGATTTCTTTAACTTTCAGTATCTTACTTATTATTTTCAAAGACAAAGGATATCCTATCATTGACCAAAATATTATAAAAGCACTTACAAAAAAGAATATTTTCATAATTATGTTCATCTAATTAATCTCCATCATTTTTTTCACTTTGCATTCCTGCTATAAGAAAAGCAACTTTACATATCATACCAATTTATCTTCATATAAACAACAATCTTATAATAAAAATTCATTACCTATGTAGTAACCACATAAACTTATACATCTACTATTAATTACTTTTTTTATTGTCTTTGTATGATAATATTTTATTTCTTAAAAATTTTCGTACAACAAAAGTTTGTACTAGCACAAAAGGCGTTAATGAACATATATTTGCAATAATTATAACTATAAAAGAATTGTATAGGGTCGAGAAATAAATTGCTAACGGAAAATTCATTATTGCACCTATAGTTAATAGAATAGTTTCTGATTTTAGTAAACTCATACCATTTGATAATGTTGTTAATATTCCTGTTAATATAAAAATAAAACTAAAAAGTGAAAAAATCAGAGCATACTCAATGTTAACAGGAATACTATTATCTTGTAACCAAATATCAATTATAAACTGAAATTTAATACTTACTAATAATAACAGTCCCATAGCACTTACCGATGCAATAATCAATAATTTGTATAATTTATAAATCCAGGCGTAATTATTCTCCTCTTTTGCTTTTGTAACAGCTGACCATACTGGTGTTAGTGCCAAAATAAATAGAGATGAAGCAGTCATAAATATTTTTTGATACACACTATATGTAACAACCTCTTCAGAACCTATCAATTTTGTAATTAAAAACTCATTAGTACTTTGAATCAACATTGACATTAAAGATAACCATAAAAAAGCAAGTCCAAAGACAAGAATATCTTTTGCTACTTTCTTATCATAATATTTAATTGTTGGACTATAGTTTTTCAATTTTCCTTTAAAAATTATTATTGAAGCAATTATTAGTGGTATGTTTACACTGCATAAATATATAACGGCTAATAAAACAATATTATCTCTAATTTCCATTTTAATTAAAATATTTACAGCGATTATTAAAATAACATTAGTTCCTAAAGTTAGT
>JALNXV010000076.1 GCA_023230175.1 Candidatus Cloacimonadota bacterium | reverse complement strand
TGGATGAGCCATCAGGTTTCCGATTTTTAAAAGTTTTCACATTTTGATACAACCTATGGAAAATTGTAAAATACAAGCAAGGATGCTCGTATAACAGTAGTTTTGAAACAGCCTATGGAAAATTGTAAAATGCAAACAAAGATGCTCGCATAACAATATTTATATCCATACTATATTGCAGATATAAGAAATTGTTCTATTTATCTCTTAATCTTTCCTATAAAGAAAACCTAAGCTTCTACGTTTCAATTTTATAAATAATTTTAATCTATAATTGATAATTTTGAATTCCATCAATATTCTCTACCCAATCAATCTCTGTATCAACACTAAAAACATTTACTATTGATTTTCCTTTAAATCTAACCTTTTGTTTCCCTTTAATATGCAACCATTCAGAATTTTTAATATCAAACTCTATGATTTCACTGGTTGCTCCACTATTTAAAGTTATAGGATGTTTCAAGAATGATTTAATCAGTTCATTTGCATAAATAATCTCTAAGTCAGTGCTCAATAATTCAATGTTAATATTATTAAATGTTGAAGCAATAAATTGTAATCTAACTACCTTTGAGCTTATAACTTTGGCACCTTTAAATCTAATCAATTTATTTTGTGACATTATTTTCATTAATAAAGGCTTAAAAATCTTATCAGCCCAATCATCATCAGGGGATAAAGAAAAAGTTCCGGACATCTTCTTTGTAAAAGGAATGCCGTAAACACTACCTTGTACTGTGCCATCAAAAAACAAATCTAATTTATTACTATCTGCTAATTGTGGATAATTCAATAAATTTAAAGGTAAAGCAATCTTAAGCTTAATATCGCTAATAGATTTTGGCTGTAAAACAGCTTTTTCATTCATATTAATTAAAGCAATTAATTTACCCTCATAGTCAGTTACTTGAATAGCACCAAGATGTAATTTTATTGGGAAAAACATTGAGTTAGTCATTTGTATTGGTTTAGATAAGGTAATAAAATTTTCATCTATTGACAAAATTTCATATCTTGGATCAATTGACCATGTTGGGAACTTAACGTAATGTTTTCTAACTATATTATAAGTTATACTCACTAACAAGATTAGTACTATTAAAGCTATTATCAGCATAAAATACTTTTTCATTTAAAACCCTCCTTAATCCATATTTCATATAAATCTTATTTTATCAACATCATTTTTTTTATTTCTCTATATTTACTTTTTTCACCTTGGACATTAAGTACATACAAATATATACCGGATGCAGATTTATTACCATATTCATCCTTACCATTCCAAACAGTTTTATGATATCCGGCTTTTAAGTGTTTTTCTACTAATTTATTAACTCGCTGCCCTTTAACATTATATATAGAAATTTCCACATTGCTGTCTTCTTTTAAAGCAAATTTTATTTGTGTTATCGGATTAAATGGATTTGGATAATTTTGATAAAGTTCATACTTAGTAGGAACTTCATTTAGTAACAACAACTCAGAACTTAAAGTATAATTAAACTCAGAACTATTATCGTCAATAGTAATGGTATCAGTAATTGTGTTATATCCTTCTTTACTTAAGGTTAAAATATATGTGTTCATAAATACTTCAGGTAATTCAATTATTCCTGAATTATCAGTCAAAATGTTATACTCTTGATTATATAAACCATCTTGACTATTCAAATTAAACATTATATCTTCAGGAGTAGCATCATTTTGCAAACTAAGTATAAATTTACAAGGTATAAACCTATATATTTCAACACCTTCACCATAAGCAAAATCACTTAATAATATTTGATTATTTATTTCATATACCGCTCTGACACTATACTGATACATTCCGTCAGGATGTTCTATCATATTATCTATGAAATAATTATCTAGAGTTTCTCCAATAAATAAGTAATCTTCATTATTATATCTTCTATATATTTGATAAGTATTTAAATCTCTATATTTTGATTCTTTTATATTGCTCTTTAAATTTCCGGATTCATTTGACCATATTAAATGTACATTATAAATAGCATCAATCATTGTTACAACTGAATAAGGATTTAAAACAGAAACTAAGTTAAAATCTACTGTTTTTAAAATTGAATTACCCGATCTATCTGTGATTTTTAGTTTAACTTGGTATTGTCCATCAGCGGTTCCATCGACTGGTAAAGCTTGATTCAATGTCCATTTAGTAACTATTATACCTTCAACTTCAGAATATGATAAAGTACCCGGTATCAATTCGCCTAAAGGATTAAATAATGAAATATATGTTATATTAGGTGCATAGTGTACACCTGAAACAGAATCTGTAAACTTTACCTGTAAGACATCAATAGACTCTGTTATTAAAGCATTCTGAGCTACTTGAATTTGTGTTTCATCACTTAATACCATTAAAGAATTATATGATGGGTTAATAGTATCATAAATAAATGATTTTGTCTCCTCATATATTGCTCCGGAGATATTTTTTGCTCTAAATAAAACTTGAAATGTTCCATCATTTTCTCCATCAAGGCTTAACTCATCTGTCATAACAAAATCAAGATGTAAGTTGTTTTGTTGAATTTCATAAGAAAGATTAGCCCCTTGACCGGCTTCAATGATATAACCATTTGGGAAAACTAACTTAATATATGTTTCCTCATAATCTTGAATTATTGGCACAGTATTTTTAAAATCAGCTGTTATAATCTGTCCAAATTGATTTATATTAAAACCAAAAACATTTTCAGGTGTAAAATCAATCAACACAGGAATAATTTGCGACATCAATGTAAAGCTTTCTGTATGGGTAAAAATATTTCCTGCTAAATCAGTAGCTTTTAATTGTATCGTATAAACACCATCATTTGATCCATTAGCCAAAACAGGATTGTTTAAAACCCAACTAATGTTATTATCACTTATAACTCTTGAACCTTGAATCAAATTACCGTTTGGACTCATTAAAGTAAGCGTAGTTAAGTTAGAAGCAAAATTTACTGAAGTTGTAATATCATAGTAATTTGTCTGTATATAATTTATATCTTCAGTAATTAAAACATCTGAACTTTTAACTTGAGTTTGTCTTGAAACTTTATTACTTTCATCTCTTTGCGAATTAGCAATAAATGTCTCATTAACCTTTAGATTATCAAAATATGGACTTAAACTATCATAAGTAAAACTAAAATGCATTGGACCATCTTGCCCAAGATCAGTAACTAAATACGCAGAAATCTGATACTGTCCATCATCCTGACCATTAACAGATAAAGCTTGATTTAGATTTAAAATGAGTTCATACATATTATTATTATTTACATATTGTAACACAGCACCTTGTCCATTTTCAATAAATGTACCATCAGGATGCAAAAGCTTTAAATATGATAGACTTTGATTTATTGTTACAGTCTCAGGATACTCAACAACTAATTTCACTTGATTAAGGTTGCTATTTACATAAGAATTATTTACAGGACTAACGCTAATAATATTTGCATTCAAGGCTGTTAAAACGAATTCAGTTTGACTCTGTAACTCATTTCCGGCATTATCTGTAATAATTAAATTAACTTGCACGTTGACATTAACCTCATTTAAAGTATTAGCAAAAGTATATTTCACAAAACCCTCATTAGGATAACTACTCAAGGTACCTGAAACTAAACTACCATTTGCATACACTTGAAAATTTGTATTATTTACATCATAATCTATACCGGATACAATATCACTAATCTGAGCTTTTATATAATTTACTCCAGTATAAACTAAATCATCATCTGTCACAACAACTTCAGTATCATTAGTTAGCCCCAAAATCAAGTTATTGATTTCCGGCATCTGACTATCATACATAAACTCAGATACTATGCTACTTGAATATTCTTGATCATTTTCAAGATGAATTTGTATTAAGTAATTACCATTAAGAACTAAGGGTTGATTTAAAGTTAACTCCATCTTATAATTATCAGTTGAAATTAAGCTTATGATAAGATTTGCTCCTGCACTATGCTCAATTACATTATTATTTGGTAATACTAATTTAATGTAATTATTTTCATAATTTTGTAAATCTATGCCTCTATCATCTGTAAAATTAACTATTACTTTGTTATTCTCCAAACTATTTATTATACTATTTGAATTTGGTATTATCTGCGTTATCTGAGGAGAATTAGGATTAACTACCCTAAAATCATATCGTCCGGAAACTATATTTCCTGAAAAATCAATAGCTGAGTAAGTCACATAATACAATCCATCCATACTACCATCTGTCAATATAGGATTATTAAGCATCCAACTTAAAGTATTTGCTGTTTCATTTTTTGAGCCACTCACTAACTGATTATTAGAAGTATAAAGTTTAATAAATGTATCTTGAGAATTCCAATTTACACTTGAGGTAATATCAGAATAATCAATTTGTACATAATAAATATCACTTGTATAATTTTGATTGTTCACAAGTGAAGCTTGCCAAGTTTGACCTGCATCATCCAATCCACCAATCAACGCATTTGACACAAGAGGAGCTTGATTATCAAAGGTAAAATTCATAGTATCAGCTACTTGCTGACCAAGTGTATCAATTACTATACTTTCAATTGTATAGATTCCATTAAGACTTAAAGGATTCAATAGGTTAAAATTAACATTATAAAGATTATTACTAAGATTATCAAAACTAATATCACCTTGAATTATACTATTATCAGGGCTGTTTAAAATAATAGTGGTATTTGTTTTGTCTAATCCAAAGCCATTTGTATCAAGAACTTTTTTAGTTATACGGTTATCAACAAGTTGATTGATATTTATATTTGCTTGTGGGATATGTTCCGTTATCTGAGGTTGAGTGGCGTTGATAAGTCTAAAACTCATTTCTTGTGATAAAACATTACCGGCATTATCGGTAGTTAAGAGTTGTATTGTATAAAGCCCTAAATTGTTATGATTACTTATTGAAAGAGATTGATGAAGTTTCCAAGTTATTCTTTTTTCAACCTTGCTATGACTTCTTATTCCGGTTACAACCTGATTTGAAGAATTTAGTAAACTAACTCTCGTCATATTAGAAGCATAATTAACACCACTCAATAAATCATCAATATATACAGAAATAGAATCAATATCTGCATTGAAATATGTTTGGTTATTTGCTATAAATAATTCTGAGTTATTTATTTTAGTAGCCGTACTCAAAGGTTTTTGAGTATCATAATTAAATGAAATTACACCCTCTTTTTCTTGATTTATCTCTGTCTTAAGAGAATAATAAATACTATATAACGCATCATCAGATCCATCAACAGACAATGAGTTTATTAAGCTTAAAATTATCTCATACTCATTTCCCTCATTATTTTGGCTTAAAATCGCACCATTATTGTGATACAACGAATCTACTCCATTAGTTAAAATCAAATCTGTCTCTTCCTCAATTAAAGGAATCTCGCTATTAATAACAATTGATATTTGATTATTATTAATACTTTTTATATTTGACTCATTAATAGGATAACTTGAAACAAACTCCGGTGGAGTAACTGAAGTTGGCTTAAAATAATTATATGTCATTGGTATCTCTGAAATTATTATATTATTCAAACTATCAATAGCTGATACATACATATTAATTAATACTTGATCAGGGTCGTTAGTAAATTGTGAATGAGTAGAATTTATAATACAGCTATAATAATTTACTGAATCTTCTGTCGCAGTTATCCATGAAAGATTAGGATTGTCATTAAAAGAAAAACCAAACCTAACTCTACTAACTCCAATCCCATCATCAATAATATTAGCTTTAAAAATCATTGGCAATGAACTAAAATTAAAATTATTATCGGGATATATATTTACAATCTCAGGTTTTTGAGAATCAACATAATAAAAAATATCGTTAGATTGACTTCCAAGGTTATAAACACTGTCTCTCAATTTTACTTGAATATTATTTTCTCCTTCTTCAAGAGAAACAGGAAATTCAAAATATCCGGGATATTGAGGAGTTACACCGACAACACCTTTATTTACCTCATTATGAATAAGAATAATATCACAATTTATCTCATTAGATATGCCGGATAAAGTAATATCAGTTAAATTTAATGAATCAGGTTGTGTTTGATTAAGTACTGCCGGCAAAGGAATTGAATTATCCACTAATACCGGTTTAATCACATTTACAATATCATCATTTATGTATTTATCTACAGCAGTCACTTCAACATAATACGTTGCTGAAGAATCCATAGATACTATATTCCCTGCATTATCCTTTCCATCCCATATAACATAATTACCATTTTGAGCAAGATTTAATTGAGCCTGGACTAAAGTTCTGATAAGGATATCTTCAGTATCAAAGATTTTAACGTTAATATAAGCATCTTCAGATGGTGAATATTGAATTACAGTAGAGTCAAAATATCCATCAATAGTTTGAGGAGAAATTTGTTCAGGAATAGTTTGACCGGAAACTTGTATTGGGTTATTATTTACAATAAATTCACCGCTGGTAACCGCAGAAGTTTCTACAGCATTAGAAACAACAAGTCTATATAAATATCGTCCATCAGACATTTCTTGACCGGGAAATTGGTTTTCATTTTTACCGATATTCAAAAGATATTGTCTTTCTGTTGATAAGCTTACATCAGTATGGTCTATTGTATTTTCCATAAATGAACCATAGTATTGAGAATATAAATCATTTAAAGAAAATTGAGAGCCATTATTATTTAAGATATTAAAAGATAGATTACTTGAAACTCCATAAATGGCGAGATAATCAATACCTTCATCAAAGGCTTCCAAAAGTTCAGGTGAAAAACTAAAACCAACATTCCCTGAGTTTACAGAAAATACTCTTTGATAATTTTCTCCTAATTTATAAATACTTCTTCCTCTAATAATTTCTGTTTCAAAACCTTCAAGAGTTAAGTTATAAACCATATTTGCAGGGATAGTAATATCGGCACTTTTAGATGCCGGTCGATTTACAAAAAGGTAGGTTCCGTCAGTTGGCAAAGAATAAGGTCCATCTTCAAAAACTATTGTAGAATCAGAAAAATCAAATTTAATTAATCCGATATAAGTTATTTGAGTATTTTTTACCTTAAAGTTTACAGAATGCACATCTTGAAACCCATCATCATTAGGCGAAAAAGGATTAGGACTTGATGAAATCAATTCTATTTCAGGGTATAATGTACTAACAATAATCCCGTTATGAAGAGAATAATTCTCTAATTCAGTCCCATTGTCTTTAAAAATAATTCTAATTCCATAATTTCCGTCAAGTACAGTAGTTCCTGTATTATCTTTTCCATCCCAAAAACAATAATTCAAACCTTGCATTGGGTTTTCTTCATAAATATTTTTTATTATATCATTAAGGTCATTATCTCTAAAAACTATAATTTCAACTTGTGGATTGGATATATCTTCTGTATAGTAAAGATTGAAACTTATTGTAGTCTCGTCATTTTGTCCATCATTATCCGGAGAAAAAGGCATCGGACTTACTGATACATTGGCAATAACTACATTTGTTTGAGCAAATAATAACGAATCATTAACTGCGATAATACTTAATATCAAAAAAAGACAAGATAAGATAAATATTTTTTTCATAAACACTCCTAAGAACGAATCTTAATAACTTTAAAACTATTTGTAGTTAATATATATGCATATCTATTTCTTACATAGACATCAATAACATCTTCATTAAACTCTAAATGACAAAGATTATAAATTTTTAAAGGATTAGATACAGAATAAACCAAAAGACCATTATCTTTGTCTGATAAAAATAAATTATTATTATTAACACTTATAGAATTTGAAAATCCATGTGTATCTAATTGAGAAAGTGGCGAATAAGTATTTTTATTATAAATAGAAAATCCTTCATTTCCTGAGGTCAAATATAGAAAATCGTCTTTTAAAATTACTGAATTTACATAGGATATACTATTTAAATGATAATCTAACTGTTCAACATTAAAGCCATTAACTTGATATACCAATAATCCGTTTTGACTATCAGCTAAAAATAATTGACCATTTTTATAATCAAAGCCAACACAATTACCCATTGTATTAATTAAGTCCACAGCAACAAGATAAGGAGAATCTACTTGATTAACTTTAACTACAATTAATCCTGCTGAACCTGATGCAACCAAGGCATATTTATCAAGACCGTTACTAATAACTTTTATCTGATAACCTTCGCCATATAGCTGTAATTCACTTATTTTTATCGGGTTGGAGACATTAGAAACGTCAAATAATTGTAGCAAATTATTATCATTAATGACATACAATATATCATCATCGACATAAACACTTGTAGTTTTACTTTCAATATTAATAGTAGCAATTTGAATAGGAGCGGTCGGATTGCTCACATTAAGTATCTTAACTCCCGAATAACTGTTTGCAAGATAAATATATAAATCACAGTAATACATCTGAGTACCTTGTTCATTATTATCTATTGAACTAATTTCCTGAATGTTAAAATTTATACTCGTTTCATTTGAATAGGAAGAAAATAATGTATCTTTTATAGCACGTACTCTATAAGAAAAAGTAGCAGTAGGAAACTCCGGAGTATCTGTATAATCTCTATTTTCACCATAGATACTATTTAAATCCTGCCAATCATTAGTACCAACCTGCCTCTGAATTTCAAAAAAGTTTGGAAGATCACTAGTATAATTCCATGATAAACTTACCTGAGTGTCTGAAATTTGAGTAGCTGTCAAATCCGTTGGCAATTGTAAAGTAGGAGTAAAACTTATCTCATTTGCAGGTCCTGATGATTCTCCCACAAAAGCATATATTCTATATGAAATCAAATTGACAGCTTCATCTAAAATCTCTGTATATTCTAATGAATTTTCCGGAATAGTTGCATAAGCTATAATCCAATCTTGATTGTTTATCTTTTTATCAATCTTATACCCTGTTTCTCCGGAAACATTATCTTCCCAACTTAGTATCAGCTCATTTTGAGCTATTTGAGTTATACTCAGATTAGTTGGCATAGTAACTTCAGGGAAATATGACACAGTAGCTGAAAAATTTGCCTCAGCTGTTGTATCAATAGTTTCGACTTTATTATCAGCTTTTACTTTATAACTGTAAACATTATAAGAATTTGAAGAAATATTATCATAAAAAACTTTATCATTATTAGTAATAAGGCTATAATTTTCATTCCAATTTTCATCACCGTTTTTTCTAGCTACAATATAATTAACCTCATCAGAATTTAATCTATAACTCCAACTTAATTTTAATTGTCCCTCTTCTACTTTCTCAAGTTTAAGACTATATGGTGTATCAAAATTAATAATATCATCATTTTCCCCGTCGCAAGACATAAGAAATACTACACATAATAAACATAAAATTTTTATTGATTTTTTAAAATATATTTTCAATAATAAACACAAATTCTCTTTCATTTAAATGCCTCCATCTATCTCAAAAATAATTTATTTTTGATATGTATCTATAAAATGATTATCAGATTTATTGTCAATTATTTTTTTCTAAATTATTAAAATTTATGTATTTTTCAAAGTTGTTTTTATCAGACCTCATCATCAAGTTCATCAATAATCTGAGTTTCTCCTTTGCGAGTAAAATTCTTATAAAAATTAATAGTTTTATCCTTAATATTTAGTTTATTCAGATATTCAAAATCCAAATAACTATAAAATGTATCTTCATCAATTATATCTTCTGCTTGAGTCATAGCTTCAGCAATATGTACAAAAGTCAAAGGCAAATAAAAATCTTTTTTACTATTTAAAGGTTTATGATGATATGCTACTGCATCAATTATTTCAGTAGGGAATCCCCAAACACCCAATAAATAAGCTCCTATTTCAGCATGAGAAGTTCCTAAAATCTCATTTTCAGCCTTCCAAACAGGTATATTACTTTGATGAGCGTGTTCTAAAATTTGCTCCCAGTTCTCTAATTTAGTCATAATTACTAATTTCCCAATATCGTGAAGTAATCCTGCAGTAAAACAGTCGTCTTGCATCATTCGATTAACATTATAATCTATTGAGATTGCTTTTGATGTTTCAGCTACCTTTAAACAATGCTTTTCCAATTGCTTCAGATATTTATAAAAATGGCTGTTATTTGAATCAAAACTAAAAACCTGGATATATAAAATTAATGCTCTAATAACATTCAATCCCAAAAATACAACCGCTTGTTTAGTTGAAGAAATTCTACCAATATGAGCAAAAACAGACATATTAGCGACTTGCAAAACCCTGGTACTAAGAGATATATCGCTTTCAATCAATTCACCAATCTTTTTCAATGATACGTCCGAACTTTGTATCATTTGTAATAACTCTATATATAATGGCTGTAAAACAGGTAATGAATCAAAAGAATTTATTAATTTTACCAAGTCTTTATTTTGCAATAAAGAACCTAATTTCTCAGCTTTGATAAACAGATCATTTAAATTTTCCTCAAGGTATTTCTTTTCTAAAATCAAATGAACTATGTCATTAGTCATTAATACTAATTGCTGAGACCAAGACTCAGCTAAAAGAATTCTTACAACGTAAGGAAAATCATTTTTAATGTTTTGTAAAACTTCTCTAAAATCTTCTCCGGCTAAATCTTTATCAATAAAAACTAAATCTATTCGATCATCATCTATCTTATCCAAGAGTTCTTCTGATTTCTTAAAAATTAATAATTTAACATCCTTATCACACTTTTTAACCAATTCCTTAATCCTATTTATAAGAACTTTATCCTGTATTAAACAAGCTAAAATCTGACTATTTCCCATCATTAATCTCCCTTATTATAATATCCTTAAAACTACCTGCAGGATGATCTGTATTGCCCTCTACCCCAATCTTTAAGACAACATCAACAGAATCAGGATAAATATATAAAGTATCAGTAATTACTTCGTCTTGATAAACTAATGTCGAGTCAAGTACAGTAGTATCATTTATTTCATATTCTATTATACAATCTCTCCATTCATCTAACATCCAAGATTGATACTGCCATTCATTACCGTTAATTTGAGGTTGAACTGCAAAATATATCGTTTGTGTCATAATATCTTTTTTGACTTTTGCAGAAAAAGAATATATTAGATTATTTGCTAGCTTAATTCTCTTTGTTGCATAAGCTTCTCTCAAACCAAGAGAATATAATGATAAACCATCACTATCAATCGAAATCCTTGCCCCCATATTAAAAGCATGCCATCCATGACTTACTTCATTATCCTTTTGTAAATAAAAATCTCGTTGTAATTCTATCTGATCATATAAATTAACTGTCTGTGAATCGTATACATAACCATCCTTTTGAGCATACAAAGTATAAGGACCTTCTTGTTGAAATTCTATACTATAACAACCTTCCATATCCGTAATTGCAAGAGTATCTCCATTAACAACAATACTAACTCCGGCTAAGCCTTGCACAGAAAATAAAACATCTTCTGTATAAATTGTTTCTACCACAATACCATAAACGGACATTTCGTTAATTCCTACGCCATTGCCTGCGTCTGTTGTTTTACTCTTACACCCGATAATTATCAATATTATTAACAAATTAAAATATATTTTTTTCATAATATCTATTATACATATATACATTAACTTCTGTCAAGAAATATTTACACTACTTTTGCAATTATTACACTATTACTACTAAATAACTAATTTTCAATACGTTAAACATACTTGTCTAGTCCTGAATAAGTTGACACTATTATGAAGGATAAATTCAATAAATCCTTTATGAATATCAAACAAAAATAGGAGTCAAAATGATGGATAAGTTTTGAAATTATCTGAAATGAACACT
>JALNXV010000510.1 GCA_023230175.1 Candidatus Cloacimonadota bacterium | reverse complement strand
ATACGCCGTCGCGACCGGCGTCCCGTATGGCAACTTCGCCTACGCGGCCGACCTCGGCTACCGGGTCTTCGATCATGTCCCCTGGACGGTCGCCTTCGCCTACCTCCCGATGCTCCTCGGCGCCGTCACCCTCGCCGGAGCCGCCGTCGGAACCTCCTGGCGCCGCCTGATCCCGGCGGGAGTCCTCGTCCTCCTCCTCGTCGACCTCGTCATCGACCCGGCGGTCGTCCACGCCGGACTCTGGGTCTGGACCGACGGCGGCGCCTACTACGGCGTGCCGGTCTCGAACTTCGCGGGCTGGATCCTGACCGGAACGGTCTACATCGCCCTCTTCCGGCTCGTCGCGGGCGCTCGATCGATCCCCGGGACGGTGGCGGCGAGCCTCCTCCTTATCCTCGCCTTCTGGACCGGCTACCTCACGCGGAACAGCCTTGCCATTCCGGCGCTCCTCGGGGCCGCGCTCGCCCTTGCGACCGTCCCGGTCATCTTTCGGAACGATCCACCGGAGTGAGTTCATCGTCGCCGTCGGGTGTCCCGGCCCCGACACCAAGATTTATATTCAAGATGCGTCTTCCTGCACCCGTTTTCTATTCCGGTGGGGGGAGTTTATGCGGGCTGTAATCGTTGGGGCCGGGTTCGGAGGACTCTCCGTCGCGGCCCTTCTTGGAAAGGGCGGTTTCGACGTCACGGTGATCGAGAAGAACGAGCAGCCAGGGGGCCGGGCGAGCGTCCACCGCGGGGGGGTTTACGTTCGACATGGGGCCGTCGTGGTACCTGATGCCCGACGTCTACGACCGGTTCTTCGCGGAGTTCGGGAAAAGCCCCACGGACTACTTCCCGCTCGCGAGACTCGATCCCTCCTACCGGGTCTTCTTCGCCGACGAGCGGGTCGCGGACGTCTCGGCCGACCTCGGGAAGAACTACTCTCTCTTCGAGTCGTTCGAACCCGGCGGGGCCGAGAAACTCCGCCGCTACCTCGCCGAGTCGGAGGAGACCTACCGGACCACGATGGACGACCTCCTCTACCGGGACTACCGGAGCATCCTCGACTTCTTCGACCGGCGTCTCCTTGCCGGGGGGAGGAAACTCCATCCCTTCGAGAACCTGGAGACCTTCGTCAAAAAGCGCTTCGAAAGCGATGAAGCCCGGAAGATCGTGCAGTACTCCATCGGCTTCCTCGGCGGCTCGCCGAAAAACACCCCCTCGTTCTACCACATCATGACGCACATCGACATGAACATGGGGGTGTGGTACCCCGAAGGGGGCATGCGGGCGGTCGTCGAGGCCCTCGTCACGCTCGGCCGGGAGTTCGGCGTCGAGTACCGCTACAATGAGCCGGTGACCGCGATCAACGTGGAGGGGGGATTCGCCCGCGGGGTCGTCACCCCGCTCGGCGCCCACGAGACCGACATCGTCGTCGTCAACGCCGACTATCCGTTCGCGGAGATGCACCTCCTTCCCGAGAACTCGCGATCCTACCCTGCCTCATACTGGGAGAAGAAGGTCCTTGCCCCGTCCACGTTCGTCGCCTACCTCGGCGTCGACCGGGAGATCACGAAACTCGCCCACCATAACGTCTTCCTCGAGCCCGACTGGGAGGAGGGGTTCGAGACGATCTTCGACCCCAAAAAAGCCGCCTGGCCGAAAAGCCCCTCGTTCTACGTCAACGTCCCCTCGAGAACCGATACGGCCGCCGCCCCGGAGGGCACCGATACCCTCTTCGTCCTCGCTCCCCTCGCCCCGGGCCTCGAGGACACCCCGGAACTGCGCGAACGGTTCTATGACCACCTCATGAGCCGCATGGAGGAGATCTTCGGCGAGAAGATCCGTGACTCGGTCGTGACCCGGCGGATATTCGCCCTATCCGACTTCTCAAGCCGCTACAACGCCTACCGGGGCACGGCGCTCGGGCTCTCCCACACCCTCCGGCAGACGGCGCTCTGGCGCCCTGCACACCGGAGCCGCCGGGTCAAGAACCTCTACTACACCGGCCAGTACACCCACCCGGGGATCGGGGTGCCGATGACCCTGATAACATCCCAGATCGTCGCCCGTGAGTTGACCGGCCGTTACCGGTGAGGTGCTCCGTGATTGATGAGACTATCTACGACATCTTCAGGGGGGGAGCAAAACCTACTTCTATTCGACCCTCTTCTTCCCGCCACGAGTGAAAGAGGATGTCTTTGCGCTCTACAGTTTCGTGCGCACGGCCGACGATTACGTGGACGCGGTGCCGCAGGAGGTCGAAGAGTTTTACACCCTTATCGACCGCTACGCGTCGGCGACGGCCGGCGAGGTGACGGGGGACGTGGTGGTCGACTCGTTCGTCGAACTTGCAGGGCGCAAAGGCTTCGACCCGGGGTGGACGGAGGCATTCCTCCGTTCCATGGAGAGGGACATCACCATCACCTCCTACCGGACGATTGGCGACCTGGAGGGCTACCTCTACGGCTCGTCCGAGGTGATCGGGCTGATGATGGCCCGGATCCTCGACCTCCCGCTGGAGTCGCACACTGCAGCACGGAACCTCGTGCGGGCGATGCAGTACGTCAACTTCATCCGCGACATCACAGAAGACCTCGCCCTGGGC
>JALNXV010000509.1 GCA_023230175.1 Candidatus Cloacimonadota bacterium | reverse complement strand
CGAGTTCGTTCGATACGTGCTAGTGAAAGAAGGATATATCAACAAATTACTGATGTTTTTGCAGAGTGTAGTATTGATTACGATCCAAAATCAGAAATAACAAAAGTATTTTATGCAACAGTTCAGAATAAATTCCATTTCGCAATACATGGACACACAGCATCTGAGATAATTTATGACAAGGCTGATGCAGATAAGGAGTTTATGGGATTACAAACTTGGAAAAATTCTCCTGTAGGTAGAGTGTTGAAATCGGATACTAATATCGCAAAGAATTATCTCAGTGAAACTGAAATAAAAAATTTGGAAAAGACAATTAGTAGTTACTTTGATTACATTGAAAGAATAATTGAGAACAGGAATACATTTACAATGGAGCAATTTTCGGCAAGTGTGAATAAGTTTCTGGATTTTAACGAGTATAAAGTACTTGAAGGAAAAGGGAAAATCTCCGCTAAACAAGCAGAGCAGAAAGCTTTTATGGAATATGATAGGTTTAACAAAACACAGAAAATAGAATCAGATTTTGATAAAGCGATACAAATGCTAGAAAAGAAAAATATGAAAAAAGGAGAAAACCCAGCCACTAAAAATTAAGCATTCGGCAACTATTACACTGATTATGGCTCCTTATCATCGTATTTTTCTGGCTGGTTTTTAACTCCAAGCAAAGGTAAGGTTAACGTAGTGGCCGACTCCCTCAGATCATCGTTGCTATTGAGACGAAACCCGTATCTTTGTGCCATCTGGCATAAAGATAAATTATCATTATTTTTGTTTTATAAAGTATTGGTTAGGATCGGTTAAGACTGTTCTTTTCCGAGGAGGATTATTGGAAGAAGGGCGTAGCCCGACTGGAAATAATCCTCCTCGGAAGCCGCCTTAAAGTATGGCTCTAATTTCTTTTTTATCCTTCTAATAATTACAAATATGATCAATAACTCTTCACTTCAAAAATGGGCGCGTTTGGAATCAAAGAGTCTGAACAGTCAATTTACTAATGACATTATTCAAGGTATGGGTTGTTCCAACTTTGAAGCAAAGGCAATACTAGACACTGTTCATAAAGTCTATGGAGACTACTTTGACTTTTCAAAGGAGCTTGCTCCAGGTAAGGCTAAATTCATTGTTATATCTGTGGAGGATTCACCTTCAAAGAAGCTTTCTGAAGCGAATAAAGTTAGTGTCATTTTAACTATTAATGATGATAACGAAGACATTAAAATAAAAAAAGACAATGGGGTTATTGCTCTTAGGCAACACAAGCTCTCACGCATCTGTAATGAAGCCTTTATGCAAGGAGGCTTGCTTACTGTTGAAGATATTGCTAATCGCATTTTCTGTTGCGGAGAGAGGACAATTGTCCGTGATCTAAAAGTTCTTAGGGAACAAAACATCTTTATCCCTCTAAGATCTACCATCAAGGATATGGGGAGAACTATATCGCATAGATCTTTGATTGTTAAAGAGTGGGTTGCCGGTAGCGAGTATACAGAAATAGCCCGAAAGACAAACCATAGCATAAAAGCTATTAACAACTATGTATCGAAGTTTAAGCAGGTAGTGGCACTAATGGAAGAAGGGTATGATATTCACACCATTGCTTTTTTAACCAAAATATCTACACATCTTACAGAAGATTATATTGATATAAAGGCACACTTTCATATTGTTCCATCACGCATGCATGAGCTGGATACATTGTTAAAAAAAAGAAAGTTAAACCAATAGAAAGACACAAAATGTTACCCGTATCAAGTGCATATAAACACTATAACTCAGCCCATAAAAGGTTTCTTAAACCCGCTATTGAACACTTCTTTCAAACGGAATTTTCAAAATCTTTTGGACCCAATATTCGTAGCTTTATTGCTGATGAACTAATAAAAATTTTTAATGATAACAATCAAGATATCAACTCAATAAAGCCAGGACAGGTTTTATGGAATGCTGTTCATAAAGACACCAGAGCTGATTATTATAAAATGAAGCTCGTTCCAGTTATTTTGACTTTAGTAAATGATGATGATATCTCAATGCTAAAGGGTGGATTATCCATATATGAACATCGTCAAAACGTTGTTGCCAGGATTCTGAGGGAAGCATATGCTCAAAATGCTCTTCTATCAATGAGAGATGTTAGTCTTTTACTTTCAATTGGATATCCAACAGCAACTAAAATTAGAAAAAATTACGAAGAAATGCATAAGGTTACCCTTCCACATCCAGGCAACTTGCAGGATATGGGATCATCAATTACTCATAAATACCAAATAGTTTACAAATGTATTGTCGATAAGAAAGATCCTCTGAAAGTGGCTAAGGAAACAAATCATACCATTGAGGCTGTTGATCGGTATCTTAAAGACTTCAACCGCGTAAAAACACTTTATCTTGATAGTAAAGATGTTAACTATATCCATGTGGTAACTAACCTATCGAAACAGGTAATTACTCAAAATATAGAAATAATAAAATCCTACATCATAGAAACAAACACCGCTACCTAACTGAAAAATGCGTATTCAAAAATACATACAACTTATCTTGCAAAGCCAAATGGCTTTATGTAGCCGGGTTTTTCGGACAGCC
>JALNXV010000508.1 GCA_023230175.1 Candidatus Cloacimonadota bacterium | reverse complement strand
AGACGGCGAAACTCTGACAGCTCCTTCGACAAGGCCCAGATCCTTCATGGCAAGAGGGGCGCACATAAGGCCAGACCGGACGATGATCTGATAGGAATCCCTGAGGATGAATGCTGCATCAGATGGCGAAATTCCGTCAATGACAAAGCTCACTGCGTTGGTGCAAGGACCTTCAAGAGGCGATGCCAGCCGTATTCTGGACAAGCAGGAAAGCTCCATCTTGATGTGCATCACCTTTGATGAAACGGAACCGAAAACCTTCTCAGTACCCAGCTCCTGAATGAAACTGATGCCGCACGAAAGAGCCGAAACAGCAGCTTGGTTCATCGTCCCAACTTCAAAAACGCCGCTGTTTCTCATATCAAGGACATCACCATGCTCACCGGTGCCGCCGAAGAATGAGGGTTTGACCAGAGAAGAATCTCGAAGATACATTACAGCGCAGCCTGGAACGCCGAGAAGCCCCTTATGACAGGCGCAGAAAGCAACGTCCGCCTCGATGTCATCAAGATCCACAGGGAAGGTTCCAGCTGTCTGAGAGAAGTCTAGGATGCAAGCCATTCCAAGACGGTGAGCCTCTGCAAAAAGACCCTTGGCATCCTGGACGGCACCTGTGACGTTGGAGCTGTGATTCAGGAAGAAGAACTTCGCTCCGGCAAAGGACGGAATCGCCGAGGACGGAATCCTGCCGGACTCATCTGGATGGACAATGCCTATCTGAGATCTTTCAAGCCTGCTGAACAGCGGCCTGAGGATGCAGTTATGCTCAAGCGAAGTGGCAAGAACGGCCTGCTTCCCTATTCCAAGACCGGAAATGATCAGATTTGCAGCTTCGGTTGCACCGGACAGGAAATGAATCCGTTCGGCTTTCCGTACTCCGAAGAACGAGGCGGCAATGCAGCGTGCATCCTCAAGTGCATCCCTTCCCAAAAGGCTGCTGCGGCCATCAGAGCATGGCATGTGATCGATGCACGCATTCACGCAGTCGCGAACAGCCTGAGGCTTTGGAAAAGAAGTCGCTGCATTGTTCAGCCAGATCAAATCAGCCCTCCACTATCGTGATTCCGAGAAGCTCTGCCATCTGTGAAAGCTGCCTTGAGAAGTCACCGAAAATCAGGACCTGATGGTGCCCGAAGTCCATGATGTGATGCAGGTACTTGCGAGCATCATCCACCTTGATGAAGTACCATGGGCTGCAATAGAAGTCGGTATAGCGGCTCTCAAGCACCTCTCCGACCTTCATGAGCATCTTGGTTCCGCTCGGATCAAACCGGCAAAGGGTGACTTTCGAGTCCTTGTTCTGAGCAAAATCAATCTGGATCTTGCCTCCGAACCCCTGGCCTGTGAAAGCATAGATGCTGTACTTGAGGTCCTCTGTGCCGAATCCATTCATTTTCAGGCATGGAACCGAATGATGAAGAGTGACGATCTCGTCGTTCTCATAAAGCGGATTGCCCATGAACGCCGGGCGACGGGCAGTGTACATCATCAGAGTCATCGCCATCATCGCATTCAGATCCTCCTCACAGAAGCTAGGAATACCCTCATCCTTGAGAAGCGAATGTGTGATGCATGGAACGAACTTGCGCTGCTGAGGCACCTGCGAGATGCACAGCTCGACGCAGGCTGTAGAAAAAGCGTTGCACTGATAGTAGTCCAGCATCGCCTTTGCCGCCAGGTAGTACACAATATCCTCGACCCTGTACTCCGCCTTGACCCGTGATTCCTGGCTCCCGCTGTAAAGCTCATCGCATATCCTCTTTGCCTCAGCCATATCGACCTTGTCCATGAAACCGAAGATCTCTGTGAACGGTTTCTTCACGATTTCGACTCCATATCGCGTTCTCAGGCCCTCAAGGTCCTTGATGTTGGACAGAAGCCCCCACGTCGGGATCTCACCGGCAGTAAGCACCAGAGCACGGGTATGCTGCATCGCCTTGCGGACCCAGAGCATGTGCAGAGTCTCGTCGAGCTCCTTGCGGTCGATGGTGTAGTACCCCTCCATTCCGATTGATCTCAGGTAGGCGCAGGTATCGGCAGCGCTCACAGCATGGGTACATGAAATCACAGGCTTCCCAAAGCGTTCGATCTTCGGAATCCTCTGGTTGAGGATTATTATGCAGTCGCATTTCTGAACGTCATCATTGATGGCTTCAAGCAGCTTCTCGTCCACGACGAAGCTCTGGTAATACGGCACCAGCACCGGCTCGAGCAGCTCAACCTCAGGATCCATCCCGACAAGCAGCTGCTTGCATTTCTCGAACTTCTCCCGTGCGATCCGCATCTCTGCTTCCGGTTCCATGTTCTCCCGGATCCCGGCACGGCACGGCCCTTCCCAGAAATGGGTATGAACCAGAATTCCCATAAGCGGCTTGACGACAAGCTTCACATCCATTGCCTTGTGTATCATGATGATTACCTCGCTGATGCAATCATTATATGGCCAAACCCCTGTTCCTCGCTTGCTCTGGATTATCAGATAGTTGCTTTATCTTCATCTCCTGCGGTATGCACTCGGTGCGCAGCCCATCATCTTCCTGAATGAATGGTTGAAGCTGGAAAGGTTCTCGAACCCGCAGTCCATGCAGATGTC
>JALNXV010000507.1 GCA_023230175.1 Candidatus Cloacimonadota bacterium | reverse complement strand
AGTGGATGCAGCAAAAGCCATTCTGAAGGGCATTGCTCCAGACCTCGGGCTGTACACTCTCAGACAGTTTCCTCTGATTCCGCCCCAATCGGTTCAGAATCTTGATTACCGGAGACTTGGAAGCAAGATTCTCTCAAGCTACCTATCAGGGTTCAATCAGGAAGACATAGACAGAAGCGTGAACAAGGCATATTCAGACAAGTTCGATGTTCCTGAAATCGTACCGCTTGTAAAAGCAGGGAACCGATATGTCCTGGAACTGTTCCATGGGCCCACTGCGGCATTCAAGGATGCTGCTCTTTCAATTCTTCCCCAACTGATGAGCTTAGCTGCAAAAAAGAAAGAACTTGAAAAAGATCTGGTGATTCTTGTTGCAACAAGCGGCGATACAGGTTCGTCGGCGATGCATGCCTTCGCAGATGTGAAGGGAACAAGAGCTCTTGTTTTCTATCCTGAAAAGGGAATAAGCCCGATTCAGAAAGCTCAGATGACTACGATGGAAGCCACAAACACAATCGCATGCGCCATCCGAGGAAACTTCGACGATGCTCAGACCGGAGTGAAGAAAATATTCTCTGCCATGCCAGAGCTTTCAAGTGCGAATTCCATCAATATAGGACGCTTGGTGCCGCAGATCGTATACTACTACAACGCTTATCTGTCGCTGGTAAGGATGGGACGGATCAAGATGGGCGAATCTGTGAATTTCTCAGTTCCAACTGGCAATTTCGGTGATATACTCGCAGGCTTCATGGCAAAGCAATCAGGGCTCCCGATAGGCACTCTGATATGCGCATCCAATCAGAACAATGTCCTGCATGATTTCTTCCAGACCGGGGTTTATGACAGGAGAAGAGAATTCCATGTCTCTATTTCTCCTTCGATGGATATTCTTGTATCAAGCAACCTTGAAAGACTGATCTACTGGGCTCTGGATTGCGATGCAGACTTGACTTCACAGAAGATGTCTTCCCTTTCACAGAACGGAGCATTCTCCATGTCCGAAGCGCAGATGGCTCCGATCAGAGGAACATTCGCATCAGAATGGGTCGATGAAAGACAGACTGAGAAAACAATCGCTCAGGTATTCCGAGAGACGGGCTATCTTATAGATCCGCATACTGCTGTGGCATGGAGGGCAGCTGAACTCCATGAAATGCATTCAGGCGACAGAAATGTTTGCGTCGTACTGTCCACCGCATCGCCATTCAAGTTCCCATCAAGCGTATTGAAGTCTTTCGACAGCTCGGCAATCCTGCCTGAGGATGTTTCTGCTCAGATAGATATGCTCCAGAATGTCACGCTTAAGACCGCGCCTCAATCAATCCTCTCTGTGCTGGGCAAGAAGCCAAAGTTCACAGATGTGATAGATCCCAGTCAGATGATGGCCTATGTCATCGATAAGGAGATGAAAAAATGATCAAAGTCCGCGTTCCAGGCACTACATCCAATCTTGGATCAGGGTTCGATTGCCTAGGTCTTGCCCTGACAATCTATGGAGAATTCGGATTCGAGGAAACAGAATCAGGCCTTTGTTTCTCGGGAGTCGATCCTCAGTACCAGAATGAGGACAACCTTGCCATTGCTTCGTACCGAAAGGTGAAAGAAGAAGCAGGGTTTGGCAGGAAATACGGGCTGAAGCTTTCAATCAAGTCAGATATCCCGATTTCACGTGGGCTTGGAAGCAGTGGCAGCCTTATCGTGGCGGGGGCAGTTGCAGCGAACATTTCCTGCGGCAATGCTCTGAGTCCAGAAGAGCTTCTGGATATTGCTGCTGGCATAGAGGGGCATCCAGACAATGTTGCCCCTGCTCTGCTGGGCGGTTTCACTGTTGCCTTGAAAGATGAAGGACGGTTCTTTGCAAGGCGCTGCCTTATCGATGAGAGGCTGAAATTCTGTGCACTTGTTCCGGATTTCGAGGTCTCGACAAGAAAGGCCAGGGAAGCGCTGCCGTCTGCTGTTCCGTTTTCTGATGCGGTATTCAACCTATCCCGGGCTGCGATGATGGTTCCGGCAATGGCTTCAGGAGATCTTAAGCTCATTGCACTTGCAATGAGGGATACGCTTCATCAGAAGTACCGTGCCCCTCTTATCCATCAGTTCGAACAGGTCAGGTCAGCCTGCCTCGCATCAGGAGCGGCGGCAGTTTTCATAAGCGGGTCTGGCCCGACTGTGATGTGCATCTATGAAAATGACAGTTTCCCCTGTACAATGGAAAGCGAGCTTTCGGCAATGCATGACAGATGGCAAGCGATTGCCCTGAAGCCAGACATGCATGGTGCGACCGTGCTGGAGGAATAGATGAAAGACGAATACCTGATTGTGAAAAAGAAAGCCCTTCCGGATTTCTTCGAAAAAGTCATGGAAACCCGTCGCCTTGTTGAAAGCGGCGCAGAGCACGAGGTGAGTGCTGCTGTAAGGAAGACAGGAATTTCAAGAAGCACATACTACAAGTACAAAGACAGCATATTCTCGCCTGATTTCGGTGGAAATGAGCGCAAGGCGGTTCTTTCAATGCTTCTTTCTCATGAAATCGGAATGCTTTCTGCTGTGCTCCGCAGGCTTTCAGAACTGGGAGCAAGCGTGCTTTCGAT
>JALNXV010000075.1 GCA_023230175.1 Candidatus Cloacimonadota bacterium | reverse complement strand
AGTTGCTTTTATTATAGTAAAAAAAAGAATATATATGTGATGAAAGGAGTGCTAAATGCCTGTACCTAAAAGAAGAACATCAAAGTCACGCAGAGATAAAAGAAGAACTCATGATAGTTTAACTGCACCGACATGGATGAATTGTAGTAATTGTGGCGAGACTAATCGTCCACATCAAGTATGCCCCAAATGTGGTTTTTATAAAGGTAAAAAAGTTCTTGAACTGAAGAATGACTAATGAAAATTGCCTTAGATGCTTTTGGTAGTGATAACGCTCCCTTTCCTGAAGTGGAGGGAGCTGTTATGGCTGTTGTTGAAGAAATCTGTGACAAAATATACCTTGTAGGAAATAAAGAAATTCTTGAAAGAGAATTAGATAAATATATTTATCCAAAAGATAAAATTGAAGTTGTGCATACATCTGAAGTTATTTCTATGGAGGATAATGCTTCAACTGCCGCTCGTAATAAACAAGATTCATCTATGGTAAAAGCCTTACAACTCAATAAAGAAGGTGTTGTTGACGCAACCTTAAGCGTAGGTAATACGGGAGCTGTTATGGCTGCCAGCTTATTTACCTTAGGGAGAATAAAAAATGTTTTTAGACCGGCTATAGCAATATCTTTCCCTACCATAAGCGGACAAGAAATTGTCTTAGATGTTGGAGCAAATGTAGATTGTGAAGCTGAATATCTTAATCAATTTGCAGTTATAGGCAGTTTATATGCTAAATTTTTATTTAATATTGAAAAGCCAAAAGTTGCCTTACTTAACATTGGTGAAGAAAGTAAAAAAGGAAACGAATTAACAAAAAATGTATACAAACTTCTTCAAGATAATAATTATATAAATTTTTGTGGAAATATTGAAGGTAAGGACCTTTTAAAAGGCGTTACAGATGTCGTAGTCTGCGATGGATTTGTTGGTAATGTAATGCTTAAAACTGTCGAAGGAGTAGCTATCGCAATATTTGATATGATGAAAGAACAAATGCGAAAAGACTGGATAGCCAAAATTGGTGCAATGCTATCTTATCCGGTTTTTAAGTATATTAAGAAAAAGCTTGATCATTCTGAATATGGTGGAGCTTTATTGGTTGGCTTAAACGGGATTTCAGTAGTTGGTCATGGCAGATCAAACGCCATAGCTATAAAAAATGCATTAAAATTTACATCCCGAATAGCAGCATCTGACTTTATTAAACAAATGAAAGATTACTTTGAAAGGAACTAAAATATGATAAAGTATCGTGCAAAAATTGACTCACTTGGTAATTACGTTCCTAAAAAAATTGTAAATAATTTTGACTTAGAAAAAATGGTTGATACCTCTGATGAATGGATAAGAGTTCGTACAGGTATGTTTGAGCGTCATTTTGCTGATGAAACAGAAGCAGCATCAGACCTTGCATATAAGGCAGCAGAAAATGCTATATATAATTCTAACACGACCAGACATAAAGACATACAAATGATTATAGTTGGCACAATATCTGCCGATCATCCGTTTCCATCAGCTGCTTGTATTTTACAAAATAAACTCGGCTTAAAAGATATCCCTGCTTTTGATATAAGTGCAGGATGTACAGGTTTTATTTATACTATTGATATAGCTAAACAATACATTGAAAATGGGATTTGTGATACTATCTTAGTAGTAGGTGTAGAAGTTCTTACAAAGCTAATTAATTGGACTGACCGCGGTACTTGTGTGTTATTCGGAGATGGTGCCGGAGCAGCCATAATAAAAAGAGCAGAATCTAATGATATTTCTCAGATAATTGGTTCAAAAATCACAGCTGATGCCTCCGAATGGGAATTATTGCAACAAAAAGCAGGAGGATCAAGACTTCCGGCTTCTCATGAAACAGTCGATCAAAATCTACACACTGTTTATATGGAAGGCAATAAAATCTTTAAACATGCTGTTAAATCAATGTATAATGTAACTATGGACGTAATTAAAGAACATAATATGAGCTTAAAAGACATTGATTGGATTATTCCTCATCAAGCTAATATGAGAATAATTGAATCTTTGGCAGATAGATTAAAAGCTCCAAAAGAAAAAGTTGTAGTAACTATTGAACGGTTCGGTAATACTTCTTCTTCTACTATACCAATAGCTATGACTGAAGCAATAAAAGCAAACCAAATAAAACGAGGAGATATTGTTTTATTAACAGCTTTTGGTGCCGGCTTAACTTATGGATCTACTTTAATCAGATACTAATGAGGATTTTTAATGAGTTTTAAAAATAAAAAAATTGCCTTTGTATTTCCTGGTCAAGGGGCACAATACATAGGTATGGGAATGGATTTAATTGAAAAATTCCCAAATAATATCAAAATATTTAATGAATTTAAAAAGAAAACAGGTGAAGACCTTTTACAGATAATGAAAGACGGACCGGAAGATAAGCTCAAAGAAACCAGATTTACTCAACCGGCAATTTTGGGTCATAGTATTATGGCATTAAATGCATTTCTTGAAAAATTAGATATCATCCCTGATTATTGTGCAGGACATTCTCTCGGAGAATTCACAGCCTTGGTTGCTAATCAATCATTGAAATTTTCAGATGCTTTATATTTGGTACATAAACGTGGCGAATTTATGATAAAAGCAAATGACGGTACCCCTTTTGCTATGGCTGCTATTTTAGGCCTTGCCCCTGAAGTTGTCAAAGATATTTGTGAAGAAGCTTCAAAACAACATTTGGTTGTTGCAGCTAATTTTAATACACCTGTTCAAACTGTAATATCAGGAACAAAAGAAGGTGTTGAGCTTGCAAGCTCTCTTGCAAAAGAAAAAAAAGCTAAAAGAGTAATGCCCCTTGTTGTTGGTGGTGCTTTTCACAGTCCATTAGTTAGTAAAGCTTCAATATGGTTAAAAGATGAAATGGATATGATAACCTTCAATGATTCATTGTATCCTGTAATCGCAAATGTTGATGCTAAACCTGTTACAAAAGTAAGTCAAATAAAAGATAATTTAGTTCAACAAGTAACATCATCAGTGTTATGGGTCGATACCATTAAATATCTTGAATCACAACAAGTTGAAATCTATATTGAGTTTGGCCCACAAAAAGTTTTATCAGGTATGATAAAGAAAATTCAGACTTCAGCAACAATTTTTAATATTGACAAATATGATGATATAGAAAATGTTGTAAGTGAAATGGAGCAATTATGAAAAGATTAGAAAATAAAGTTGCAGTTATTACAGGATCAGCAAGAGGAATTGGTTTTTCGATAGCTGAGCGATTTGCTGAAGAAGGTGCTACAGTTATCATCGCAGACCTTAATCAAGAAATTATTGATACTGCAGTAAATAATTTACTTAAAAAATCATATAAAGCTGCCGGGTGCATAATGAATGTAACCGATGCTAAAAATGTCGAAGATTGTTTTAAATCTATTTCAAAAGAGTATGGGTCCATTGATATCTTAGTTAATAACGCAGGTATAACTAAAGATAATTTAATAATGAGAATGAAAGAATCTGACTGGGATGCAGTGATAAATGTTAATTTAAAAGGAACATTTATTTGTACTCAAAAAGTTTCTCGTATAATGCTCAATCAAAAATATGGTTCTATTATTAATATGGCTTCCGTAATTGGAATTATGGGAAACCTTGGACAGGCAAATTATGCTGCATCGAAAGGTGGAGTAATAGCTTTAACTAAATCTACCGCAAAAGAATTTGCTTCAAGGAATATTAGATGTAATGCTGTCGCTCCCGGTTTTATCGAAACCGAAATGACTGCTACTTTAGATGAAAAAATAATAGAGGAGTATGCTAAAGCAATCCCTCTAAAAAGGATGGGAAAAACTTTAGATGTTGCTAATTTATGCCTTTTTCTCGCTTCTGACGAAGCATGTTATATTACCGGCCAGACACTAAATGTGGATGGCGGACTAATTATGTAACAAAAAAAATAATTCCCTATGGAGGATACTATGGATATTACAGCAAAAGTTAAAGAACTTATCGTTGAAAAACTCGGTGTTGAAGAAAGTGAAGTTGTATCAGGAGCTCGTTTTATTGAAGATCTCGGTGCTGATTCTTTAGACACTGTCGAACTAATCATGAAATTTGAAGATGAATTCAATATTGAAATTCCTGAAAATGAAGCTGAAACTATTCGCACAGTACAGGACGCTATTGATTATATCACAAATCACGTGAATTAAATCATTTTATAAGGCAGTACTATCAGAGTATTGCCTTATATTTAATTTTTATTGAGGTAATAATATGAATAAACGCAGAGTAGTAATTACAGGTATTGGAACTATAAATGCTGTTGGAAATAATGTTGAAGATACATGGAAGGGTTTACTTGAAGGTAAAAGCGGTGTTGAAACAGTAACAAGATTTGATGTTTCTCAGTTTGCAAGTCAGATTGCCGGCACTGTAAAAGATTTTGACCCTTTAAACTACTATGAGAAAAAAGAAGTAAATAAAAACGATTTGTATTCACAATATGCAATGGCTGCAGCAATTGAAACATTTGAAGATTCCGGTTTAAGTAAATGCTCATTTGATAATAATAGAGTAGGTGTTATAACCGGCGTCGGTATTGGTGGAATGATTACCTTAGAAGAACAACATGAAATACTTGTTACTAAAGGTCCAAGACGAATTAGTCCTTTTTTTATCCCAAAAATGATTGGTAATATAGCTGCTGCAAATATTGCAATTAGATATAACCTTAAGGGCATAAATTTTAATTGTATGTCAGCTTGTGCTTCAGCAAATCACGCTATTGGTACTGCTTTTAGAGCTGTTCAATATGGAGATGCTGATGCAATTGTTGCCGGTGGAGTAGAAGCTGCAGTAACACCTCTTGCTTTTGCCGGATTTTGTTCAATGCGTGCTTTAAGTACTCGTAATGACGATCCTCAAAAGGCATCCAGACCTTTTGATAATGACAGAGATGGATTTATTATGGCTGAAGGTGCTGCCTTTCTTGTTCTTGAAGAATATGAGCATGCAGTTAAAAGAAATGCAAAGATTTATGCTGAATTAGTTGGATACGGTGCAACAGATGATGCTTATCACATCACTGCTCCTGCTGAAAATGGTGAAGGCGGTGCTCGTGCTATGCAAATGGCAATTAATGATGCAAATATTACAACACAAGACATTCAATATATTAATGCTCATGGTACTTCAACCCCCCTTAATGACAAAAATGAATCCTTTGCAATAAGAACTGTTTTTGGTGAATATGCTGATAAAGTAATCGTTAATTCAACCAAATCAATGGTAGGTCATGCCCTTGGTGCAGCTGCGGCTATTGAAGCAATAGTTTGTATTAAGTCAATACTTACCGGAACTATACACCCAACTATTAATTATGAAACTCCCGATCCCGATTGTAATTTAAATTATACTCCTAACAAAATTTCTCAATGTGACATTGAATATGCATTGAGTAATTCATTAGGTTTCGGTGGTCACAACGGTGTTTTAATTTTTAAAAAATACTAATTAAAAAGATTATATAAAGCACGAGTGAATCGTGCTTTTTTTTTGATTGGAGGATATTTGCGACAATTGATAAAAAAAATTGTAAGCGTTTTAACCAGTAAAAATGATATTGATTACGAAATTCCAAATTTACAAACTAAAATGACAGAATTTCAATCAATAATTAAGTACAAATTTAAAAATGAGCAGTTACTGATTGCATCACTTACACACGATTCATTTTCTAAAAGAAAAGATAATGAAAACTTTCAAAGTAATTCACCTTACGAAAGAATGGAATTTATGGGAGATGCAGTTTTAGGATTAATTGTAGCAGAGCATTTATTTAGTAAATATCCGGATAAAGCTGAAGGTTTTTTGTCTAAATTAAAGTCCAATATAGTATCAGAAAAATTTCTCGCCCTTAAGGCTTTGGATTTTAATCTTGGCAATTATGTACTAATCAGTGATGAAGAAGAAAAAAATGGTGGAAGAGAAAGAAAATCAATTCTTGCAGACACTATGGAAGCTCTAATTTGTAGTATTTACCTTGATGGCGGACTAAGTAAAGCAAGAAAATTTATAACATCCTTTATAATTAAAGGATTTGAAAAACAAGTGCTTTCTGAAGATTTAATAAATTACAAAAGTATTCTCCAAGAATATTCTCAAGCTAAATATCAAACTACACCCATTTATGAACTAATCTCTGAAACCGGTCCTGACCACCTCAAAACATTCGTTATGGAGGTTTTTGTAAACTCTAAAAAATATGGTAAAGGTGAAGGACCTAATAAAAAGGAAGCTCAACAAAAAGCAGCTCAAGATGCATGCAAAAGATTAAAACTAAATTAGTTTATCCTATATTCATTTCTCATATTGGTTGTCCTAATCAATGTATTTTTTGTAATCAATACTCTATTACTAAAGTTATTTCTATTGATTGGGAAAAGACTAAAGAGGATATTAAAAGGTTTGTCAATAAACATAATGGCAAATATAAAGAAATTGCTTTTTTTGGCGGTTCGTTTACTAGCCTATCTGAAGAGTATATGCAAGAATTATTTGATAAAATTAGTCCTTGCTTAGACGAAACAACTTTTTTTAGAGTTTCTTGTAGGCCGGACGCAATTAATCAAGAAATTTTAAATTTCTTAAGAAAAAATAAAGTCAAAACAATTGAGCTGGGGATTCAATCATTTTCAGACATTGAATTATTAAAAAGTAAAAGAGGCTATACCAAAGAAATTGCCTTAAAATCTTGTATGTTGATAAAACAAAATGATTTTATGTTAGGATTACAGTTTTTGATTGGTTTACCTAATTTTTCTTCTCATACCTTTGAAGAAACGCTTCAAACAACTTTATCAATAAACCCGGAATACATAAGACTTTATCCTCTTTTAGTATTAAAAAATACAGAATTAGAAACACTCTATAAATCTAATTTATATTCTCCTCTAACGCTTGAAGAAGCAGTCGAAAAATGCGTATATTTTGCAAAAAAAATAAGTCAAACGGATATTGTTATTATTAAAATTGGCTTACATTCTGATATTAATATAAATAAACAAGAAGTAGTCGCCGGACCCTACCATCCTAATTTTGGCGAAAGTATAAAAGGTAGATTACTTGCGGAAAAGATTATAACCTATCTTAAACATAAAGATTTAATGGAACTACACATTTCGGATTCTACAGCTTCACAATTATTCACAATGAATAGTTATTCTTTAAATTATATAGAGAAAACGCTAAAGAAAAAAATCAAAATATATATTGACAAATATGCTAAAAAGCAATATCGTTAATTGATAATTTATTAGGAGGTAATAATGAAAGCAATATGGGTTGTTTTTATTTGTTTGTTTTTAGTATTCACGGGGTGTGAATTTAAAGAACCTGCCGGTCCATCGTGGGAAATGCAATTCAATGTTCCTTTAGTTAATAAACCATATCCAATGAGTGATTTAATTGACGGAGAAAATTTTGATACAGAAAATGATACAATGTTTTTCTACAGTGATGGTCTTATTGAAGGTGCAAATGTTGAAGAGGGAAGACTTAAAATATCAGCTAATAATGAGGGTTCAGGTTTTTTTGATATATTAAATGTAGATTTTGTTGACTCGTTATCAATTAAAAACGAAGAAGTAACAGATGATGCTGAAATTGTTTCTGCTACTGTAAGAGAAGGATTTTTAAAGTTTGAATTTCGAAATATTGAAACGGATCTTGAAAATATTGTAATAGAATTTTTAGAAATTAAAACTCCGGAAGGTGAAAATCTTATCATTAATATACCAAGAAATGGTGAAAACTATTCTCACGAAGTTAGTTTAGCTGAACACAGATTTATTGATACAAGTGAGCAAGATTCAACAAAAATATTAAGCGACCTTCATTTTAATATTGCTCAAAATTCAAATGATAGTGACCTTCTGTCTTTTGGACAAATGAAGGTTTATTTTGATGATAATATGTATTTTAGTAGAATCAGGGGTTTATTGCATGATTTTAGAGTAGAAGCGGATGATTTTATCACTGATATTGAAGTTGATTATCCTTTAAATGTTGAAAACGCTATTCAAATAATTGACCCCAAACTTACTTTTATGATTTATAATCATATTGGTTTTGATGCAGATTTTTATTGTACTGTAAAATCTATCAATACTCGTACCGGTGAAAATGCAACCGTTAATTTGAATAGATTTATAAGTGCTATTCCTGTTCAAGGAGATTCAATTCTTACTAAAATCGTATTTATAAATTCTATTGAAACCTTAATGAATATTGCTCCTGATAAGATTGAAATGTCAAATGCTTATTTTCAAGTTAATAACCCTGATAATAAAATTGGTTTTGCTTTGGAAGGTAGGGCTTACGGTGGAACTTATAGAACAATAGTTCCATTTAATTTTAAATTTATTGCAGATAAATATGTCCAACCTAAAGAGTTAACTGAGATTGAGATTACAGAAGAAAATAGAGAACAAATTGAAAAAAGAGCGAAAGAAGTAAGCTTTAATGTAGGATTAAAAAATTATTTTGATATAGGTGCTAATGTAAAACTTATTTTTTGTAATGATTCTACAAAAGTTTATTCAAATATTGATAATATATATAATCCTGATGAATCAGGATTTGGTGAAGTCAATACACCTGAACTAACCCGTATAATGTTTGATGGATATATCTCTGAAGGTTCACTTACTCAACCGACATTAAAAGATTTAGAGTTTATTCTCGAAAAAAATGATATTAATATTTTTCATCAATATGAAAAGATATATTTTGGTATCGTCTTTGATTTTGATGCAAGTGATTCTGTAATTTCTCCTGAAGAAAGAATAGAGGTCATAACAAGTTTATATGCAAAATTGTTTATTGACCTAGACGATATGTAAAAGAAAAGGAGATAATAATGAAATATATAATATTAATCTTGATAAGCCTTAGTTTCGTTACTCTTATGAGTACTAATACAGCATCTTCTTTGCCTTTTTCATATAGCTATTTACAACGTTCAATAGGAGTTGAGGCTAATTATTGGAATCCTGCAAATTTACATAAATTGCCTACTAATAACGAAATAATGGTTATCCCTTTTACCTTTAGTGCTAAAAATAATGCTGTTTCTCTAAAATTATATAATGATGTTACCGGAACTTTTATCAATGAAAATAAAAAAAGAGAAATATTAAATAGTATCGACGGTAGTATGAATGTAAGTATGAATCTTAACCTTATAACTTTTGGTTATGCTAATAAAAATTGGGCTCTTTCAAGTGCAACTAATTTTGTTGCAAATGGTAAAATAGATGAAAATTATCTTGAATTATTACTAATGGGAAATGAATATAATCGAGATTATATATTTACAAAGGATAATAATGATTTTGCTGCGTTGGGATACCAAGATTTAACCTTTAGTTACGGTAATCTTCTTATTAATAATTGGATCCCTTCAATGAAAGATTATAGATTACCTGATATCTATATGGGGGTTGGCGTTAGTGCATTAATCGGATTATACAGCGTAGAAATGAATGACTTTTATGGAGTATTCACCTCATCAGATAATGGTTTATATTTAGACCAGAAAGCAACTGTAAGAATGGGCTCAGTTGGTACAGGATATAAGTTTTCTTGGGGCCTGTCTTCTGAAGTTGTAACTTTTGAAGAAGACCATTATATTTCTGCAGGATTAGCACTAAACAATATTTTAGGTACAATTAAATGGTCATCTGAAACTGAAATGAGAGAATATATTGCTAAAATCGACAGTGTTTATGTAAATGAACTTGATGAAGATATTTTTAACGATGAAGAAATTGTTACTGAAATTAGTGCTTATTCTACAAAATTACCTATAAATATTAAATTAGGTGCTAATTATCAATATCGTGATTTTTCTTGTAGCTTAGACTTTGCAAAAAACTCTGATGTGAACCCTGCTTTTAATTCAGATGCTACTATAGCTTTAGGTACAGAATATATTATTATGGATATGATACCAATTCAACTTGGTTATAGATTAGCAAGTGGTGATTTACCTGCATTATATTCCTTTGGTTTAGGTTTAAAATTTCAATATTTTGAATGTGGTTTTGGTTATCAAAGTATTGGAGCGTTCTTTTTAAGTGAAGAATCACAAGGATTAGCATTTAGCGGACAAATGAAATTTAGGTTTTAATGATAATTGTAATTTTAATCATAAGTATTGTTGTTGCGGTATTATTTTATCGCAACACCTTACCTGAAATAAGCAATAACAAAAAGATTATATTGATTTCAATGAGGTCAGTATTTATCTTTTTGCTATTATTGTTTTTATTTAATCCGATATTACATTTAAACAAAACTGAGGCTATTAAACCTGTATTTCTATTTTTAAGAGATAATTCTAAAAGTATGTCTCAAATTATTGATTCAAAAACTAAGTCAGATTATTTAAAAACATTAGAAGAATCATTGATTAAAACAGTTAAAAAACAAGGATATGATGTCGAGATAAAAGAAATATTTAAGGAGAACCCAAAACAATCATTAATTACTAATGAAATAAATTCAATAGATAAATTAAATAATCAGTTGTATGGAATTGTTTTAAGCTCAGATGGCTGGTTTCATGATAATTCAGCAATGTTTAAAGAGATTTTAGACATTCCAATTTATTCATTTAATCCCGAACTACAAAATAAAAATATCCAACTAAAAATTAACGAATTAATTTATAACAAAAACTCTATGCCGGATGAAATTCAGCCTTTAATTGTGAAGCTTGAAACACAAAATTATACAGGTTCAATTAAAGCTATTTTAAAGGATCAAGATAATAAAGTTCTGCAATCCAAAGATTTAATGCTTTCAGAGGATGAAAATAATAAACAAGTAGAATTTGAACTTATATTTAAAGACTTAGGATTAAATATATTCAAAGTTGAGGTTGAAATTGTTGATAAATCTATTACTGCTTCAGATTTTGGAGCAATTCAAGTCATAGAAAAGAAAAATAAAATTTTAATAGTAACTGATGAATTAAATTGGAATGTTAGATTTTTAAATAGAATAATTAATGATGAAAATCGTTTTGAATCAGATTTAATTTATCAAAAAGAAACAAGTTTTTATCAGAAAAATAAGATAGTTTCACTTGACGCTTCTCAATATTCCGGATTTATTTTTATAAATAATGGTAATTTAAATTTCAATCAAAACACCTTAGAGATGATAAAAAACAAAGTTTTTAATGCTACCGGAGTTATTACTATTGGTCAAGTAATAAAAGGGCTTGAAGAAATATCTCCGGTAACAACCTCAAACATAGGTTTATTAGGAGAAGGTCAAACCCGATTAAAACCTGAGGCATTAAGTTATCAAATTTTTCGAGATTATGAACTTCAATGGACTAAACACTCTCCCGTTAATTTCCTTTTTCATAAAATAAAAGATCAGGCTGTAATGCTCGCTGAAGTTGTTCCATTAGGTATGCAAATACCTAATCAAAACATACCTGCAATAAGTTTAAATATATATGGTTCTGCTAATGTAATACATTTTTCATTTACTAATTTATGGACATGGCTTTCAGAGCCTCAAACAAGGTTTTTTAATGACTGGCTTAAGAATATATTATTGTGGGTTTTTGCTCATAGCAGTGAGCATTTTTATGCGAATACAAATAAAAATATCTATTACCAAGGAGAGCCGGTTTCAATCAATCTCTTTGCGTATGATGAACAATTAAATCCTTTACGAAATCTTAATGCAAAAATAGATATCCATAATAAACAAAATGAAGTTGTTTATTCAGACTTTTTTACTACAGAAAACAGAAACTCAAGTAATGAAGCCTTCAATATGACCTTTGATAACTTAGAACCAAATGAATATTCCTATGAAATTTATGACAATTTAAATAATAAACAAAGCAAAGGTGAATTTAGTATCTTAGATGTTGATGTAGAATCAAGAAACGTTGGTTTTAATACAAATTTACTAAATAA
>JALNXV010000506.1 GCA_023230175.1 Candidatus Cloacimonadota bacterium | reverse complement strand
CTATTGTCAAGCGGGTGAAAAAGAACTAAAAATGGCAATAGAGTCAGCTATGAACGCAAGAAAAGTTTGGCAAAATTTCCAATGGGAAGATAGAACTGCTATCTATCTAAAAGCAGCTGATTTAATCACAAAAAAATATACCTACATCTTAAACGCTGCCACTATGCTCAATCAATCAAAAAACATTCAGCAGGCAGAAATAGATTCTACTTGTGAAACAGCTGATTTCTTTAGATTCAATACATTTTTTATGCAAAAAATCTATCAAAATCAACCAATGTCAACCAATTCCGAATGGAATAGAATTGAATATAAACCTTTAGACGGTTTTATATTAGCAATATCTCCCTTTAATTTTACAGCAATTGCTGCTAATCTTGTTAGTGCTCCAATTATGATGGGTAACGTTGGACTTTGGAAACCGGCATCAACATCAATCCTTTCAAACTATTATCTAATGAAACTTTACATAGAAGCAGGTATGCCTAACGGAGTAATAAATTTTGTACCATGCCAAGGTAGTATGTTGTCTTCAATTGTATTAAAACATAAGGATTTTTCCGGCTTACATTTCACAGGTTCAACTAACGTTTTTAATACACTTTGGAAAACCATTGCAAATAATCTCAATGAATATAAAAATTATCCTCGTATTGTAGGCGAAACAGGAGGGAAAGACTACATTTTCGCTCACAATAGTGCTAATATTCAGGATTTAGTAATGTCTATCATAAAAGGTTCTTTTGAGTATCAAGGGCAAAAATGTTCTGCTTGTTCAAGAGCATATATTCCTGAGTCTCTTAAGGATAAAACCTTAGACCTCCTTAAAAAAGAATGTAATAAAATCAAAATGGGCTCAACTTTAGACCCAAAAAATTTTGTAAATGCTGTCATTGACGAAAATAGCTTTGATAAAATTAATGAATATATTAAATATGTAAAAAATGCTGATGATGCAGAAATATTTATCGGAGGTCATACCGATAAATCTTTAGGTTATTTCATTGAACCTACTGTCATCTTAACCTCAAATCCTACCTTTAAAACTATGCAAGAAGAAATCTTTGGACCTGTTTTAACTATCTACATCTACCCGGATGATAAACTTGACGAAACTCTTAATCTATTGGATAACACCTCACCCTATGCACTCACAGGTGCAATTTTTGCCAAAGAAAGAACTGTTATTAACTATTTAACAGAAAAACTCGCTAATACTGCCGGAAATTTCTATGTAAACGATAAACCAACCGGAGCAGTAGTTGGTCAACAACCTTTCGGAGGAAGTAGAGCTTCCGGAACCAATGACAAGGCAGGCAGTAACCTAAATCTTCTTCGCTGGACAAGCCCAAGAACGATTAAAGAATCCTTTTCAGTTGACCCTAATTGGAAATATCCTTATATTAGAGAATATGATTAAGAACCTCTACATAAAAAAAAGATAAGCTAAATACATCTTAGTTATTTAAAAAAATATACTAATATCTTATACAAAGACCTCCAATATTGGAGGTCTTTTCAGAAAAAACTGTTAAATAAGAATAGAGACTGTTGAATAATTTCAATTATTGTTCTACAAGCTTCCAGCTTGTAGTTTCATAAAATATTGAATACCTATCAATTAATGTTTTTAGTGCAAGCAAGGATGCTCGCACAACAACATTATTCAACAGCCTTGAAGATTATGCAAACATCCTTGCTTGTTCAAAAAAACCCTTAACTTTCATAACTTTAATAAATATGCCCTTTACAAACTAAGTTTGCAAAGGGCTTTTACACAATATCCAATTACCTTATTTGTAAATCTAATCTTCCATCAGACCATTTAGTTCTGATTCATCAAACCAGATCATAGTATTAGTCAATCTTTCAATTTCAACACTAAGTAGTTCTGAATGTTTTGCCTCTTCTTCGGCTAAAAGAGTAAAAATCTCTTTTACCTTTTTATCCGTTGATTTTTCAGACAATGAAAGATATAATTGCTGAGCTTCTTTTTCCTTTTGAATACCCAATTCATAAATAACCTTAGGGTCTCTAAAATCTTTATCTTCAAAATTAAATGTAGGCATAATATCAGATTTTATTAAAATTTCAGTATCCGGAAATTCTTCTATAAAAATATTTCTTAATTTCTCTTCGTGTATTTTTTCCAAAGGAACAAGATTAAAAAAGAGGTTACATGATTTATTTTCACAATGATTACCCATAAATTTGTAAAAATTTTGTGCCTTAATTTCGTTTTCAATTGCCATTATTAATGCTTCCTGTCTTGTCATTATAATCCTCCATTAATTTTTTCTAATAATATTATAATTGTTTTTTAATTATAAAGCAAATAAAAGATAACTTAATTTTAAAATAGAATTAATATGAAGATGTTAAATAATCTTCAAGGGACCTCCAGGATGCTTTAAAGCATCCTGGAGGTCCCTTAAATCTATCTAATAATTGTGTTGTGTAAACATCTTTACTTGCACATATCTTTGTTGTGTAAGCATCCTTGCTTGCACTCAAAATCATAACTCATTCAAAACCAATGTTTTAGTAAACAACAAACAAAGATACTTGTTGAACATTTCTGCATTTTGGTAATGCT
>JALNXV010000505.1 GCA_023230175.1 Candidatus Cloacimonadota bacterium | reverse complement strand
GGGACATCGTCTTCTCCGTTGTGAAAAGCCTCCACAGGAAACGGATGCCAGCTTCGGTTGCAAACTCGCTTGTGATGTTCGCTCCGCTTGTGCTTCCGCCTGGCTGGGTGAAGACCTGACCTTGAAGATAGCCTTCAAGACCATATACCTGCCCTTCGAGACCGATTGAAACACCGGCCGAAGGAGCCAGCTGGCTTCCTCTGAGGAAGGCCACCCCGCTGTCTAGATGGAAGTCGAACCCGCCGGTGCTTCCTGCCGACAAGCAGAAAAGTCCAAGACAAGCGACAGCCAGAACTGAAATAATTGCTTTTTTCATGACTACCTTCCTATGAAGCTGAACTTCATGCTGTCCAGAACAAGGCTCTCAGGACCTGTCTCTGAATCAGAGACGAACGTGAACTTCAGATCCTGTGCCTCAGCCCCGTCAAGACCTGAGCTGAGAGATAGGGTTCCTGAAGCCTTGAGAATATCAAGATGGCCGTAACTGATCCTGTAAGAACCTTCGGTGACTGCACCATCAGAACCTGTGCACATGTAAGAGCCATCAAGATCAAGCGACAGCTGATAGATGAAATGACCTTCGAAACTTGATGCAAGCTCATAGCTGCCGGCAAGAAGATTCACATCAGAGGTCGATAATTCAGGAATCACCCCGCTGATCATATCGCATCCGGAAACAGCCAGAACTGCTGCAATGATGCACAATGCAAGCAATGTTTTTCTCATATTCAGCCTCCTAGATGCTGCTCGGCACCGAAACTGTGCCCTGTCCATCGCCCATCTTCACCGAATAATTCCCGATGAAGGCCTTACTCTGCACACTGAGCGATGCGCTTGAGATCGCTGCACTGTACATTCCACCGACCTTGAAGCTCACGCTCTTGGCCGACCCTGTTCCGCTTGTATCGACATGCATTTCAAAGTACCCATCCTCGGTATAGATCCAGTCCAGCTCACCGAAGTCCTTGTAAGTGAATGACACAAAGCCGCCTACGCCTTCTGTTGCAGCATGATAGGCGCAGTAGCCGAAATCCGAAGAGGAAGCCCCGCTGTGGCTTCCATGGGCAAAGTGACATGTCTGAGTCTCGTCGCCCAAGGCTCCCATCTGCTCGGAAAGGCTTGAGCTGTTGCCTTTCTGGATCCGGCTGTTGATGGCGCCATCGACCCAGTATGTCTGTAGATTGACATTGGAGAAGAACTCATTGGTAAGCGAAGAACTAAGGCTGGAGGAATTCTCCCATGGCTTGAAAGCATAGATCGTCCAGTACTTGATCAGAGCCTTGGCCGTGATGGCACCGTAGCCCTGAAGCATATCAGTGAAGCTGCTTGAACGCCCAAGGACATCGAAAGCCTGGATTCTGTAAGAATACTTGACCCCAGGCTGGGCTTCATCGAAAAGATCATCATATGATGAAAGACTTCCCGAAACCGCAATGCTTGCAATCTTCTGGCTGCCATCGCTGCTGAAGCGTTCAATAATGTAGTGGTCGATGTTCGAATTGGCTGTCCAGCTCAGATGAACCGGATAAACTCCGTTAGGATTGCTTGCCATTCCCTTTATGTATCTGTTGGACGAAGCAGAGAAATCCAAAGGAGCCACAGGCGCCCCTACTGCGAGCGTTGCTGTCTCTGCAGTGGACAGAGTTCCGTTTTCCACATGAATGGAGAATGAAGTGTAAGGATCAGCTCCCTCATATGTGCATTGATAAGTCACAGTCTCACCGAAGTCATCAGGGTCAAGGATCACTTCATCGCCTGCACCGGAAGCTGTTGTCCTTGTGATCACATACACCCAGTCCGAATGAGAAGAACGGGAGGCTGCATCATCAAGTCCGACAACCTGGCCAAACTGCAGGACGTAGCCCAAGGGATTGGCCGAAAGAGAAAGCTCGATGTCCTCGGAAGCTGGATTGGATAACAGATAAGCATCAGCTGAAGCTGGCGTGCCCTTGATCTGGTTCCCAGAACCATCATCGGCAAGAGGAATGATCGTGTAAGTGTAGCGCTGATTCGAAGCGATCTGCTTGCGTCCGCGCTTGTCTGTGAACTTCCATTGAGTCCCGCCGATATCCTCAAGGGCATCCGAAGCATACGGGAATACCTTCTGTTCGGAAACACCGGGTGCAGAACGGTAGATTTCATAGGAAGATGCCGCAGAATCCTGATCCCAGACAATCTCGAAAGGATCAGCGGCCGCATCGATGGCGGTTCCTTGGCTTGCGTTAATGTTCTGAGGCGCTGAAGGAGCCCCGAAGACCAGGCTGTATCCCAGAGCCGACGGACTGTCGTCAAGTGCTGTGACACTGCCGCTGGACGAAGCCGCCGTGACTTTGAAATAGAGGTTCTTGCCCGATTCTGATTCATCAATCCGGTATGCAAATTTCTGCAATTCAGAATCGGATGCGGGCATCGAAGCAACAAAGCTGTCGGATAGGCTGAATGACTGACTGTCGCTGCGGTACACATTGTAAGACCGGGCATCAAGCGAGGAAGTCCAGCTCAGTGTGATCTGATCGGTGCTCTTGCCCTTCTCTGCTTCAAGATTCATCGGTGGGCATAGAAGCGAACCTGATGCCTCAGGAGAATAGGCAGTGTTCT
>JALNXV010000504.1 GCA_023230175.1 Candidatus Cloacimonadota bacterium | reverse complement strand
GAAGTGCTGTTCTGGAGATCATCGTTGATTTCCCAATATCATGGCCCGGGATTTAATCTGAGAGGCCTTTTTAGGGCGATCTCAATCGTTATCGTCGGCATCCTTGATATGAACTATCGAGTAATCAATAATATTATTTAGCATCATAAATCATTATTTCTAATACTTTTTGTTATTCATACAAAAAAGAGTAATACGCCCCTTTGATACACTAGGACGGGCAAGCGAATCAAGCAAATTGCCGTCAGCCATCACAACGGTCAGAATATCAATCGATATCTTGGTGATTTCGTGGTAAAAATAAATTACAGCATAGTCGCAGCGGTTGGTGTCGCGATCCTGGTCATCGCCGCGATAGGGTTCGTCGTATACGGGAATGCGTTCGATAGACCTGATGGCGGCCCGGAGAGATCCAAAATGACCATCACGGATATGGCCGGCAGGACGGTGACGCTGAACGCCCCTGTGGAGCGAATCATACTAACAGAGTCCTCGAAAACTGCCGAGCTCGCGGCGATCGCAGGGGATGGTTTCGCCGAGAAGATCGTCGGCTGGGACAACGATATCAAGCGATATGCCGGGGACGAATACGCCGTGTTCGTGGCGGAGTATCCCCAGCTGGCCGACATACCGGATGTTGGGTAGTGGGATAGGCGGTTACTGATATCACCGTTATCAAATTATTTCATATTTTTTATTCACATATTTTTATTACCTCTCCTGCATATTTCTGATCATGTCTCGCCGTCGCAGTTCCAGTCCGATGACCTGCCAAAACCCGGCATGCGATTTTTTCCTGATCGAACCGGGGAAAGATCTTGTCAAAAATGGCAGAAACACTGCTGGGAACCAGCAGTATTTCTGCAAGCATTGCCGGACCTATTTCACCGAAACAAAAAATACTCCCTTCTATCGTTCTCGCCTGGAGCAGCATCAGGTTGAACTGATCTGCCGCCTCTCTCAGGAGAAGATCTCGATGCGCGGCGTCAGCCGGGTGACCGGCCACCATCTGGCCACGATCGCCCGGTACTACCAGTTGGCTGGTGAGCACGCAAATCTCCTGACCGCTACCTCCCTCCAGGACCTCGGCCCCCATCGGATCGAACTGGATGAGTTCTGGGCGTTCGTCCGAAAAAAAACAAACATTGTGAGGACCCCAACGACCAGAACTGTGGAGATTGGTGGACGTACACGGCTATCCGGGGCGATACGGGGTTGATGATCGCGCATCACGCGGGGAAATGGACCGGTGCAACCTGCGCTCAATTTCTCTTCCGCCTCTTTTCACGCCTCCGGGTGCCCCAACCGCCGGCACGGATCAGCATCACGACCGATGGAAATCCCCAGTATCTCGCGGTACTCACGAGACAATGCCAGGAACCCGGCATCGACTATGGCCGAGTGATCAAACACCGGGAGGGGAATCGGTTGGTTGCTGTGATCCGGGAGAGAGTCTTCGGCAACCCGACGATCGCCTCAATCTCAACATCCCGGGTGGAAGGATACAACAATAAAATCCGACAACGGGTCAGTCGGTTCGCGAGAAAAACAGCATCGTTTTCAAAGACAATCGTGGCGCATACCAGGCTGATGGACCTGTTTCAGTTTGTGAGCAACTTCATCGAGGCAAAAGAAGGGACAACACCGGCGATGCGGGAGGGTAGTACGGATCACATCTGGACCTGGCGGGAGTTTTTAACATATCATTTTCAGTTATGATGGAGCTCACTACCGAAATTTTGGTATGATACGCAAGAAATTTCAAGATTGTCAAAATATATTGCAATCTTATGGAATTCCGGCAATGCTACGTTAGATGGAGCAGATATTCCATCGCAAAAGCCTCTTGTTTTTCAATTTGACGAAGATGCAACCATATTAAGTGTGACTACCTTAAAAGAATCAAACTGCACTGTTAACTTCGTCCCAACCATTTCTCAAAATACAATTAAGGTTGATTTCAAATGGTTAGAACCAAAAGAAGGCGTTGCGATTGAGGTATATCATACAGGAAAGCGTACCTATCCATCGTTTATCGGTGCCATTAAAGGATTTCCTGATGGATTTCGATATCTTGGACAATTAGATATCACTTCAGTAAGATTTGGTAAAATGATAGCAAATAAAGATAACCGGCTAAAAACTCCATATAAAATATTAAAATGGCTCAATGAGTCAAAGATTATAACAGTTGTCATTATAATTGCCGGCATCGCTCTGCTGGCCATGATCGGAATACTTACATATTACGCTCTATTCGTCCGCCCTACACTTGGAAGCAGCTTTATTGCTCCCATTGCTGTACTCCTTACTTACTTTGGTGTAATCGCACATACTGCACGGGGTAGACTTTACAAAGTTTGGCGAACGCCCCCAAAAGAGCTTATTGGAGTAATAAATGTGTAGCAGGTAATGTAAGAGATTAGGATCGTCCGATAAAAAACAAAGTTGACCGGGTCTCCCCCCGGTCAACGCACCTTCGTCCCCGGCTTGACCGGGCGGAGAGGAACCAGAAGCGAGGCCTCGTCGCCGGCGGCGAGGATCATCCCCCTGCTCTCGACACCGAAGATCTTTGCCGGGGCGAGGTTTGCTATCATCG
>JALNXV010000503.1 GCA_023230175.1 Candidatus Cloacimonadota bacterium | reverse complement strand
TCTCGCCTACTCGACCAAGATGGTCGAGCTACAATTTTGGCGATTAGAGACTCAAATCCCAAAAAGTATAGTTAGACTTTTTATTTAATAATAGTAAATTTCTTAAATATTTCCTTGTCATTTATCTTAGCTTTAATAAAATAAACTCCTGAAGAAACAAAATTTTTATCATCATCTAATCCATCCCAAAACATATTAAATCCTCCAACTTTGGTTTTACCGGAGATTAAGGTTTTAACTCGTTGACCTTTAATATTATAAATCGCTAAATGTATATCTCCTGCTTCTGCTATTTCTAAATCTATATTTGCAATATTTGATTTTATTTTTGATAAATTTATTGGATTAGGGTAAAAACTTATCTTATTTTCCGGTTTTGGCAATTCTATTTCATTATTTGTAACACTTTGATATTCATAAGCTCCAATATCTATTTGTCCATCAAAGATTCTGGGATTACCCGCTATATCATATTCAGGAAACTCGTAATCAGGTATGTCAAGAGTACCGGCATTAATCGCAGGTGAACCGGTTGACAAAGCTTCCGGATACATTCCGTTTCCGACAAACATAGGATCACCAACAATATTATTTATAAAATCAAAATCCCATAAAGGCACTGCTACAATACCATAAGAAGGATGCTCAAATAAATTATGGGAAAAAACACTTCCTCCCAGAGTCCCATTCATTGCATGTCCAAGTGATATAGTATTATATGGAGTATTTCCATAGATAATGCAGTTATAAAAGTCAATATTTAAATTTATCCTCGCTCTAATAATACCATGAAGCCCGGAATTGTTATATATTGTACTATTAATAATTCTAATATCATCATAAACTTCACTTTCATTTTCTCTTGTACCAAACGCCCTTATAACATTAACACTATAAGGACTAAAATCAACATCCTCTAAATATTGAGAAGAAAGATTCTTTAATAATGCATTACTTACAGTAATCCTGTTATATTCATGAACACTTTGATATCCGGTTAATATTTCTAAACCTACGTTACCGCCATCAATAATGATATTTTCTAACAATCCATCTTTAGATCCAAGTATCGTAATACCCTGTACATCTCTTGCAAATAAGTCACGTACCTCTCTTTTAAAATAGATATCTGAGACTCTGACAATATCTGTATTTCTTAGTACTATACCACCCTGCCCTAAGCTCTCATCAGCTGTATTATCAACCTTTATATTTTGTATATTATAGATATTATTATATGATTTACCAAGTAATCTAATAGACCTTCCTCCAAATTGAGAATACTCTACATTGAATGTATTTCTGATACTAAAATTTTTAATCGCTATATTTTCAGGATAAATATAACTATTTACATCAATATCACAGTAACCTGAGACAAAGCCGCTACCCGTTCCGCCACAATCTATGATAGTATTATCTCTACTTTCACCAATAAGCTTAGTATATCTTTTTAACTTTAAAGGAAATATATTGCCGGTTTCTTCACTATGGACTCCGTCAGCTACATAGATGGTTTTGATATTTAAAGAATCTTCCTTCTGTTTAAAGATAGCCATCGTAATACTTCTAAGCGGATCTTCAGGGCTAAGCCCGCTATTAGAGTCATCTCCGTCAACTGAGACATATAGATCAGCATTTACTTCTTCAAAAAAACCTTCTTCAATATCAATATTTATGTTTGTCGGCATACCATCTCGTGGTTTAACAAAGATATTATATGGTGTATTATAACAAAAAGTAGATTTTTTTAAATAAATATCAATCTCTTCAAACCTATTAACATATATATCGTTATAATATTGGGATACATTAAAATACACACTGTTTTTTTCAATCGGGTCAAAGATGACTTCGGTTATTGGTCCATTATACTCTCTTGAAATTATTATACCACCTGCATTATATGTTGCCCTGTTTCTGAAGATTTGATTTCCTTTTAAATATGCATTTGATTCAATTATGCCTATCCCTCCGGCTGTTGTAGCAAAGTTTTCTTTAATAATATTATAGTTTAAATCTAATGTAGAATTGTATGCATATATTCCTCCACATCCGTCTAATTCATAGTCATAATCATCAAAACCATAAGTACCTTTTCCATTTTGAACAGTAAAACCTTCAATCGTTGCTTGATCTACATACTCTAATGCAATCACTGTTGCCTGTTTTTGACCGTCTATAATAGTTTGACTAACATAGCTAGTATCTGCTGTAAGAGAATACAGACTACCAAGAAACAGAGACTTTCCTAAGAAATTAATATTTTCATAATAGATACCCGGATAGACTATTATGCTGTCACCATTTACGGCATTGTCTATAGCAGATTGAATACTTTGATAATCATATTCAGTCTCATAACCGACTGTATGTGTAACAGCAAAAAGTTGATTTAGTAATATATAGATAAACCCTAATAAGATTATTATTTTTTTCATTTTTTCTCCTTTTAATTATAAAATAGTTCCCATCGCCGAACTTGCCAATAATAGCTAAGTAGTATAGCGTCCTCAAGTCCCTTCTTGCCTACTCGACCAAGATGGTCAAGCTACGATTTTGACGATTAGAGGCTCAAGTCCACTAAAAACATTAATTATT
>JALNXV010000502.1 GCA_023230175.1 Candidatus Cloacimonadota bacterium | reverse complement strand
TAATTGTATTATTGGAGCACCTTGTTTACCTGCCATAAATGCTTTTGTTTTGTTTATTATTCCAAGTAAAAGTAATGGTAAAGTTATGAGAATGATAATAAATATAAATTCGTTCATATTACTTCCGATTTATTTATGTTTTTATAAATGTGTATAATGCTGTGATAATTATTGTTAATGCAATAAATAAGACTGCATAAATCAAATATCCTTGTATTTGATTAGTAGATTTTATATAAAATTTATTAAATAATTGAGAAAAAAACTTGTGGATATTTGTTATTAAACTATCATAATTATCACAATATTCTCTATGATAAGTTGTGTCTTGAGGAAATAAATCGATAATCTCTTTTTTGTTTTCTTTTTTCTTGATGAATGGAAAGATTAATGAGTAAAAACTTTTTGCAAGACTGTGTCCGGTATATTGAAAACGACCATTTAAAAGTACCTTTGAAGCAGATTGTTCTTGATTATTTTCTATTATAGTAAGATAAGGATTTTGTTTGCTCAATCTGTAACCACAAGACCAAGTTTCTGAATTAGCTATTAAACGTTTTTTGTTTAATAAATATCTTAAGCTAATAATCAAAATGCATAATCCGGTAAAGAATAATAAATGATATGATAAATGCTGTAAAAGTGTATATACATTTATTGAATATGCATCCTTAATGAACATTGAAACAGGTTTTGAAACAAATAAATATGACTTATGAGGGAATAAGCTTATTATTAATATAAAAAATAATAAAATAAATAATTCTCTTGGTGTTTGTTCAGATTTTTGATTATTATGCTGTTCAATTCTATGATTACCTAAAAAGATATTGCTAAGCAATCTTGTAAATGCAAAAATAGATAAAACACCCACAAGAGCTAAACTAATTATTGAAATAAGCATAATAAAACTGTAATTAATGCTATGCATTGAAATGCCTTTAAATAAACCCATATAAATTAGAATCTCACTAATAAAACCATTAAAAGGAGGCAATCCACAAATAGCAATCGCTCCAATAATAAATAAAAAACCTGTATATGGCATTTTTTTTAATAAAGCACCCAATTTTTCAATATTTCTGGTGTGTGTATAAAGATAAACATTTCCTATACAATAGAATAATAATGATTTATATATAGAATGATTTAATATGTGAAAGAAGCTACCCCCAAAACCGAGTATTGCGATTATTGGATTATTTAAATATAAACCAAGTAAACCCAGAGACATTCCCAATCCAATAATACCTATGTTTTCAATACTGGAATAAGCGAGTATTTTTTTTATATCGGATTGTAAGATTGCTTGAGCGATACCCCATAAACAACTGAGTAATGAAAGAGTTAACAGTCCAATAATAAAGTTTAGTTGAGGTAATCCAAATACGAGAAATGTTCTAAATATTCCGTATATACCTATTTTTATCATTACTGCTGACATTAGTCCTGATATATGTGAAGGAGCTGCCGGATGTGCTTTTGGTAACCATATATGAAAAGGTAAAAATCCTGCTTTTATTGCAAAACCAATTGATAACAAAATCGTTATTATATACTTAAGTTTTTCATTAATTATAGAAATATTTAAATCAGCAAAGTTTAAATTGTTATTGCTATTTAATACTGCAATAACAAAACCACTTAATAAGAATAAAACACTTATATGCATAATTATAAAATATTCTAAAGCTATTTTTAGTACTTCTTTTTTGTTATGTTCAAATATTATTAAAAATAATGAACTTAAACTCATTAGCTCCCACACTATTAGAAATAAAAGAACATTCTGTACTGTAAGTACCCATAACATACTACATATCATTAAAGAAATTAAAGCCTTATGGATTTTTAAATAATAGATGCTTTTTTGATATGCAAGTAAATATTTTTTTGAATAAAGAATGCTAATAAATCCCATTATGCCTGTTATAATCATAAAAAATGCACTGAGATTATCAATATTTAGCCAAATCTCTCCATAAGGATATATATTGAATGATAGAGTTAATACTGTATCATAAAGCATAACATATCCGGCAGGAATTATACATAATGCTATACCTATACCGTTTAATAGGCTTAAATATTTGCCTTTAGGCGTTTTATCTAATAATGAATAAAGAATACTAAGAATTATTAGTAAACTTCCAATTAAAAATAGATTAATCACTATCTTTTCCCATCTTTTCTTTCCATTGTTTTTCTTTTTTATCTATATATTCTATGTAATCTGCTCGAACAGTTCTTTGCTTGAGCATATTAATGAAATCTATATCTCTGCATGCAAAGGTTAATTTTGACAAAATTTCTAAATGTCTTTTTGCATTGGAACTAAAGATTAAAAAGACTGTATGTAAAGGTATTTCATCAGGGCTTGGATATTTTATTTCTTGATTTAAAAATATGATAGAGATAGATTCTTGAATACTTTCTTGAATGATAGGATTTCTAGGATGAGGGAAGGCGATACCTTTTCCAATTGTTGTAGGTACCATTGATTCACGTTCTAACAATAATTCTAAGACCTCTTCTCTATTACAGTCATCAGGTAGTTTGATAATCTTGACAGCATTAGATAAAATATCAGCTATGTTTTCCCCT
>JALNXV010000501.1 GCA_023230175.1 Candidatus Cloacimonadota bacterium | reverse complement strand
TCTGACGGGGTGATTGCTGCACGAACGATCGCTCAGGGAACCGGTATTACGGTAACCAATGGGAACGGGGTTTCGGGCAACCCGACGATTGCCCTTGCTAGCAATGTTTGCACCGCAGGAACATACAGTTCTGTTACCGTGGATGTTTATGGCAGGGTGACCGCCGGAACCAATCCGGCCGTGCTTTCTCCTGCCAGCGTGGTTACCCGCGAGGAACCTACAGGACTGGTCAACGGCTCCAATGCAACTTTTACCCTGTCCAATACCCCTGTGAACGGCACCGAACAGGTTTACCTCAACGGGATCCTGCTGGATTCAGGAGCGGGCAATGATTACACCATTGTCGGGGAGACCATCACCATGCTGGTGATTCCTCAAAGCAATGATAAACTTCGCGTATCCTATTTAAAATAGCCACTCATGGGGAGAACGGAAATACGTAGCCACCAGGTTTTTGATGGAACCATCGGACGTAGCGACCTGAATGCAACGAGTGCCACTGAATCGGTCATTCTCCGGGTTCAAGACTCTTCAACCGGGGTTCGCGTCAAATCATCCACAGGTGCTCTTTCAGGAACCGGGGATATTCAACTTGAAGTCGACACCATTTTTTTGAATTCCCTGTACCCTAATGTGACGGTTTCCCGACCCCAGAATCTATTCCTGGCCACTCCTGCCTCTGGCGGGGCAGGGGCGGCCTTTTTTCGTAACATTTCTGTTTCGGATGTTCCCATCCTGAACCAGGACACAACAGGCAATGCTGCAACGGCAACCCGATTGGCAACCGCCCGAACGATTAACGGTGTCAGCTTTAATGGCACGCAGAACATTACAGTTGCTGCTGCTGCAGGAACACTAACGGGTACAGCACTGAACCCCTCTGTTGTCAGCTCATCGCTGACATCGGTTGGAACCCTTTCTTCTCTTTCAGTTACGGGAGCTGTTTCCACCGGAAGCCTGATTGCTACAGCTATTACTACCGATACCCTCTCTGGTACTACGGTTTCCTCCGGAACCTTCGTTGCGGGAACCGTTGACTATAACGGTGCCTACTGCAAATCAAGGTTCCTGGGTGGAGTCAACACGGCTGAGATTTATTCAGATGGCGAGAACCTTGTTCTGGCCAATGACAATATGATCTACCTTCAATCAGTAACAGGTAGCGTGCTTTATGCCAAGGGGCAAAAATCCGGCGGGGATACCTGGTTCGAGATGATGTACAATGGTACTACCCGGGCTAAAACGGTCTCTTCCGGGTTTTCAGTTACCGGCCGAGGGTACTTCTCTAATGGCATCGAACTTACGGGTGATGTCAAGGCCACCGGGGACGGTTACTTTTTTAACTCCGTTTCCGACGCTCGCATGAAAAAAGACCTGGTCCCGATACTTCCTTCACAGGCCATTGACTTAGTCTGCCGGTCCAAACCTTACCGCTTTACCTGGAGGGAAGGCAAAAAGTCCGGCCAACAGGATATCGGGTTTATCGCCCAGGACTTCTTTGAAACCCTTCCTGAAATGGTCATGCACCGACCGGATGGATTCTATGGCCTTTATTATGAGCATTATGTCGTTGTCCTGGCAGCAGCCGTTCAATACCTGGCTGAGCAACTTGGATTACTAAAGCAGAAAGCTGATGGCCAATAATCCCCTGCAGAAATCCGGGCCGATCCGCTTTCGCGATATTATGCTGGAAAAGGAATGGCTTGGAACCGAGTCAAAAAGGGTTTCATCCATGGTGGAGGAGAATGACCGGTTGTCCCCGTATCTTATCATAAACCCATATAACCCGCTGTCCATAAAAACCAACATCCAGTCAAAACCTTACAGGGTGAGCGATTGGTATGGGTATAATCATGCCTTGACCCAGGATATCACGGTTCTCGATGGCCTGGCTTCCTTCGTTAACATGAAAAGCATGATCAAGGCCGTGGTGGAGTCTGGCCCGAGCAAAGGCTTTTATGCCAACCACTACTCGGTTTTCAATAATCTGTTTTCCCAGGCTGCTTCAGGGGATGCCGACAGCATCAGCCAGTCAAATCAGTACCTGCACGCGTTCAACTTTTTTCAGGTAACCGAACGGGTGACTTCTTTAGCCGGGAATTACCGGATCACCGTTCAGCGAGCTTATGGCGAAATCAGCCTGTCTTGTATCAGCCCCGGTCGCCAGATCACAGCAGCCGAAGTCATCCTTCGGGGCATTGCCCATACCTATACCCCCTGCCGGATGATCCTGGTCCAATACGAACAGGGATCTTCCTGGACAATTTCTGGCTGGACGACCTCCATGAGGGCCATTTCCGAGCCGGTCATGTTTTCACTCGGAGACCAAACCTTTAAACTGAACCCCCTAGGGGTTTCATTGATCAACTCAGCCATCGCCAGCCAGGATAAATACCTCCGGTTTGCGGTGGTAACGTATGACTACGATTACCTGGGGGAAGCCTATATCGGCGACAACCTGCTTCAGGGGGATGATTATTCCCTGGAAACCCTTGGTCATTGGCAGGAAGCCAACACTGGCTCCCATCTCACACGGGTTCTGGCAACCACTATGAACGCCAAGGCAAGCAGTGTCCTTCAACTAACGCATGATGCAGGATATATC
>JALNXV010000498.1 GCA_023230175.1 Candidatus Cloacimonadota bacterium | reverse complement strand
TGTAGGGACGCATAACATTTGGCCACCGTGCGCATGAACACTTGGCCACCTGACGCATCATGATTTGGCCAGCGTACGCATTTCAAACAGTGCCACGAAATCTTTTTGATGCGCCTATAAGTTTGAGTTAAGTTTTAGAGTATTCTTCAATATAATGCACCTAAAAAAGGTGTAAATAATGAGGAGAATATGTATGAGTAAAATCAAAGAAGTATTAAGATTGAAATATCTTAATTTGTTGTCAAATCGACAAATCCAAACTATTACAGGCGTTTCTAGAAATAGTGTTGCAAATTATGCTAAATCATTTAACGAAATGAATCTCTCTTTAGAAAAAACCTTAGAATTAAAAGATGAAGAGTTGGAACAACTATTTCATTTTAAAAAATCTGCAAGAAAAACATCTTTAAATTTACTTGAAATTGATTGGAATAATATTCATTATGAACTTTCTTCTAAAGGAATGACACGAAAGCTTCTTCATGAAGAACTACAGCACAATAACCCAAGTATCTGTAGTTATAGTCAATTTAATCGTAACTACACCAATTTCATAAAAACAGTAAACCCATCAATGAGACAAATACATTACGGTGGAGATAAGCTTTTTATAGATTATAGTGGCCTTACAATGCCAATTGTTAGTCAAGAAACAGGTGAAATAAAAAAAGCACAAATATTTGTAACAGTATTGGGAGCATCTGGATATACCTATGTTCATGCTTCAATGACTCAAAGTACAAAAGATTTTATAAATTCTCATATTAATGCTTTTTATTTTTATGGAGGTGTTCCAAATATATTGGTTCCTGATAACCTAAAAGCTGCAGTTATTAGTAATAAAAAAGGTGTTGTAAAATTAAATGAAGCCTATAGTGATATGGCAAGGCATTATGGAGTTGCCATAGAACCAGCACGCCCATATAAACCTCAAGATAAAAGTAAAGTAGAACTTGGTGTAAAAGCCATCCAAAGATGGATTTTAATGAGACTAAGACATCATACATTTTTTAGTGTAGATGAGCTAAATGAACAAATTAATCTTTTACTTGATTACTATAATGAAAAGAAAATAAGAAGATTTAATAAAAGTAGAACTGAACTGTTTGAACTTTTAGATAAACCTAATTTGCACCCATTAAGAATAAATAGATATATTTATAAAGAGTTTAAAAAAGCCACGGTTGCAGTTGATTATCATATCGAACTTCTTGGAAATGGATACTCTGTTCCTTATATTTATTTAGGTAAAAAAGTAGATATAACATACTCCTCAACATCTGTTGTAATTTCACTTGATGGGAATGTAATTGCTCATCATAAAAGATTATACACACCCTATACAGATTCAACTTTGAAAGAACATATGCCCTCACAGCATCAGTACCAATATGAGAAATGGAATAGTAGAAGGATACTTAACTGGGCAAATAGTATGGGAACTTACACAACTGCTTTAATGCAAAATATAATGGATTCAAAAGGGCATGAAGTCCGTGCATATAAGTCATGTATGGCAATATTAAGTTTCAGTAATACTTATGGAAAAGAAGCAATAGAATCTGTTTGTAAAGTAGCATTGGAAACTAATATCTTAAAAGTAAGCTCAATTGAATCAATGCTAAAAACAAAAAGCTACCTGTACTATTCACAACAACAAAGTGCAAATAATTCTTTCTTGAATAGCCATGATAATATTAGAGGTGGGTCATACTACTCAAAAAGTGATATTTAAATCTAATAATAAAATAAATAGGAAATAAAAATGATATCAGTAAACACAATTTTACAACAAGCAGCAACTCTGAATCTTTCAGGGTTTAAAGAGTCACTGTTACATCAATGTGATGATGCTAATTACTCATCTCTTAGCTTTGAAGAGAGGCTTTATCATCTGTTTGAAGCAGAGATAAACCAAAGAGATAATAAAAGGATAAAAAGACTACTTCACGCTGCTACATTAAAAGATAAAACGGCATCACTTGATCAATTAGAATATCTTCCCAAACGAAATTTAGATAAATCAGTAATAATGTCATTAGCAACAGGAAACTTTATAAATCTTAACCAAAACGTTTTAATTACAGGTCCAACGGGAGTTGGTAAGAGCTTTGCCATGCAGTGCCTTGCAAGAAGAGCAATCGATTTAGGATATACCACAAAGTATTATAGAGTATCAAATTTACTTGAAGAGATACGAATTTCAAGAATGGATGGAACATATACAAAAACTTTGGCAAAGATTTCAAAAATTAAACTTTTACTATTAGATGATTTCGGAGTAACTCCACTTAAACCAGATGAGTTAAATGATCTGTTTGAAATAATAGAAGATAGATCTTTTAATGGCTCAATAATTATAACAGCACAACTTCCAATAAAAGATTGGCACGCATATTTAGGGAATGAAACAATAGCAGATGCTATGATGGATAGATTAATTCATACAGCTCATAAACTGGAATTAAAAGGTAGTTCAATGAGAGAATATTTAGCAAAAAAATAAAACACTTGGCCACTTATGATACAATATCGCAAGAATACTTTTTAACTACTCAACTGGCCAAATGCTCTTGCGTTTGTGTGGCCAAGTTCATGCGTCTCAACA
>JALNXV010000499.1 GCA_023230175.1 Candidatus Cloacimonadota bacterium | reverse complement strand
CCGTTATGCGCAATTTTGATAGAGCAGAAGAAGTAATTAACTTAGTATAAAAAAATAGATATGTCAAGAGTAAAGAATCTAATAAACATTCTAGAGTCTACTGAAAAGCATGAATTTGATAAAATTGTAAAGACTTATCTAAAAGAAATATACAATTATATTAGAATTATTATTACCGATGGTAAAGATGATACAGGAATTGACATAAAGGTATTTGATTTGAATGGTCAAAATGTCCAATATCAACTTACAACTCAGAAATCAAACACAGCGCAAGAAAAAAAACAACTTGAATACAAAATTTTTGATGATTTTAAGAAGGCTAAAGATAACAATGACAATCATGGTTATTCATCAAACCTATTCTATTTTTATTCAAGAACCCTCACTAACAAAGCAATCAGAGACTATAAGAAAATTGCATTGCAAAAGTTTTCAATTAATTTGGAAATAATTGACGCAAAGCAAATTGCTGAGGAATCAGAAGAATATCTAGAGTTACAAAAAGCTATTTATGACACAAGTGGTTTATCTGATTTTAAAGTGAAAGATTCTCAATTTACTGATAAAAATAAAAACATTGTTTACGAACTTATTAGCTTCGGCAAACCTGCAGACTTGCGATTACACATAGTTGAATCATTTGTTTTACAACTTCTGTTTGAAAAAACTCAACTTGGTTTTGATGTAATTGTTGAGTTATGTATGGACAAGTTTAATGCAAAGGAAAATAAAGTTTTCTATGAAAAGTTACTCGCTAGGTTGCAAACATCAAAGAAGATTAAACTTGACAAAGAACTATCTGTTTATCAGCTTACAACAGAAGAACAAAACCGAATAGACGGATTGCTTAAACAAACTGAACTAGATGAAAACTATTTCTTAACGTCAATAACTGAAATACTATCAAAATATAATCAAGCGGATAAAATCGTAGAATACATTGACCATCTCAAGAAAATATATTCGGACAATTTTAATTCCGACATAATTGATGTTATAAATAATTCATCTTCATCTGATTTGACTGGAATATCAAGAGACTTCATTAATTATATTTCAAGAGTCTTAGATGCTGATTTTTCACCCAAAAAGCTAGCGCTTGAATTATTTACATTTTGCGATGAAAATAAATACATTCAAAAGATTAGTGCAGGTAAAGTATTTAGTGAGCAGACAAATCTTTCAAGACTTGAGTCATACGTAAATACCCAAAAGCAAATTTATATCGACACTCCATTGGCTCTACATGCATTATGCTATTATTATAGACCAAAATGCAGTTATGATAATTATTTCTTTAGAACAACTTATTCATTAATTGAGTTTTGCAGAAAAAAGGAAATTTCACTTCATATTCCTAATTATTATTTATGGGAAGCTCAAAACCATGTAAGAGATGCACTTAATTTAATTCCATTCACATTTCTACCTGAATTTCATAAACTTGGCAAATCGAGAAATGTCTTTTACAATTTCTATTTGTTTTTAAAGAATGAATGTGATGATATTCAAGTTAGTTATGAAAGTTTTTTAGCCGAATTTGGTTTTAAACAATATGACAGTTATAGAGTTCATAATCAGATTATAGAGAAATATTTAAATGATTTAGGTATTTACAAATATCAAATTGAGGATGAATATGACATAGAGGAAACTAAAAAGCTTATACAATCTCAATTGATAGCAGATACTAAATACAAAACAAAGTTTGGATTAAATAATGATAGTATAATGCTAGACTTTTTAGCTGATGATGATATTGAAGTACATCCTCTTAAACCTGTCTTTTTAACTTGGGATAAGACAATTTTCAAAGTTCAAAGTAAGTATTTCGAAAAGTACCCAACTTCACAAAGATGGCTATTGTTTACTCCGAGTAAACTAATTGACCATTATTCGCTTTTAAATTTTTCGATAGATTCAGAAACTGTTACCAGAGAAGTAATAGCTCTATTGTCTGATGAGATAATTCAAAACACTCATTCATTGTTAGATTCATTAATTTTTATTTTAAATCCAAAAGACGAGGTTGGTCTTGAATATACAAGAAGACTTGCAACTATAAGAGATGAAGAGATATATAAAGTTAGGGATAATCAAATAATACCTCCAGATGACATTGAGGGCGAGGTGGTTATTGACGATGTTTTTTACAAACTCACTACTCACTATAGGGAGAATGAAAACAACATAAATCAGTTCAAGAAGGTGTTTACAAAGAAAGAGTATATTGAGGATGTTATTAACCTCTTAATTGATACAGTTATGGATTATTATGAGAGCAAACACTTTGATGAAAAAGCTATTGAGAAATTCGATGAGATAATTAACAGGATGACAATTGAAGAAAAAAAGCGCATAACACGCGGTCATAGCCAATAAGGGGGTCGGTGGTTAGCAAAGGTTTCTAGCCCGCTTAAATTTTACGTGTAACTTGACAGGAAATAGCCCGCAATCCCTTACTGGCCATACCGCCATCCGTTATGCGCAATTTTGATAGAGCAGAAGAAGTAATTAACTTAGTATAAAAAAATAGATATGTCAAGAGTAAAGAATCTAATAAACATTCTAGAGTCTACTGAAAAGCATGAATTTGATAAAATTG
>JALNXV010000500.1 GCA_023230175.1 Candidatus Cloacimonadota bacterium | reverse complement strand
GTTTATTTATGGTAGCAAAGCAAGATTTTTGGCACAAGAAGTGCCTTTATATATATGCAAGAGGTAAAAATAATGAAAATTGCAATATCGGTTAAAAATAATTCTATATGTAATCTTTTGGATTCATCTGATGAATTCATCATAATTGATACTGAAAAGTATCATAAAACGGGTGAGTTATCAAATAAAATAGAATTAAATTTTAACGGAGAAGACATTTATAATATACTTTCTATTTTGAAGCAATATAATGTTGAGTTGCTTTTATGTGGAATAATTTCGCATTGTTTAGAAAGATATTTGAGGGTCTTAAATATTCGTTTTTATGGATTTTTACAGGGCGATTATATGGAGATAGTTGAGTACTTTATGCAAAATGGAAGTTTTCAAGAGCATCATATAATCAATAATGAAAGATATAAACACTTATTAAACAAGGAGGAAAACTATGTTTTTTCGCAGAGGTTTAAATGTAAGAGGTGCCGGAGGCGGAATGGGCAGAGGATATAATGTACGTTATAATGGCCCATATTGTGATGGTACCCGTCGAAGATTTAGTTGGACAAATTGCCTTTATGGTATTGGCAGAGGTTTAGGTCGCGGCTTAGGTAGAGGTCTCGGATTAGGAATGGGATTGTATAGCAATTATAATAATAATTATAATAATGATATACAAATTGAGCCAATAGATGATAAAGTAGAACTTCAAAGACAGGCTGAAATGTTAAAGATACAACTCGATAATATCGAAAAACGATTAAATGAAAAATAACGGAGAATAAATATGAAAATAGCAATACCGGTGATTTCCAATAACCCGGAAACACAAATTGATTCAAGATTCGGACGAGCATTATATTTTATGGTATATGATTCAGATACAGATGTAACAACTTTTATTGATAACAGTAATTCTGTAAATGCAAGCCATGGAGCAGGTATAGGAGCGTCAAACAATTTAATTAACCCCACAAATCAAGTAAATGCAGTAATCACACCTTCTTGTGGACCTAAAGCTTTTAATGTTTTACAAATGGCAGGCGTTAAGGTTTATCAGCCTGCTCAAGGAACTATTAAAGAGAATATTAAGCTTTTATTAGAGGGCAAATTAGCTCAACTAACCGGTCCTGTTTATTAGAAGGTATAACTATGAAAATCGCAGTTGCAAGCGGCAAAGGTGGTACCGGCAAGACCACCTTTGTCTTAAGTTTATCTCAAGTAATTGAGAAGAATGTAATAATTTTAGATTGTGATGTTGAAGAGCCTAATTTGCATTTATTTTTAAAACAACATCCATTGTCAGAAAAAGTTATTAAAATAAAGAAACCTGTCATAAATGAGTCTCTTTGTGTTAATTGTGGCTTATGTTCTAAACATTGTCAGTTTAATGCAATCATCAACCTGCCAAAGTACCCCTTAATAAGTAATGAATTATGTCATAGTTGTGGAGTTTGTGAATTTATTTGTCCTCAAAATGCAATTTCAGAGGTAGATTATCAAATTGGCAAGAAAGTATTTTACAGAAAAACAGGTGATACTTTAAAAGAGATTTCACTAATCAGTGGTGTCTTAGATATAGGTCAGATAATGGCAGCTCCATTAATAAATCAAATTAAACAAGATTATATGAATTTACCAAAAAATGATGTATTGATTATTGATTCACCTCCGGGGGCATCGTGTTCGATGTTTGAAGCTATTAAAGATATGGATTATATAGTTTTAGTAACAGAACCTACTCCTTTTGGTTTACATGATTTAAAGATGGCAGTTAATGCAATTAAAAATACTGATATTCCTTATGGTGTTTTTATTAATAAAGCAGATATTGATAAAAAAGAATTTTCTCTTGATGATTTTTGTAATAGGCAAAAAAATGAAGATTCTTTACTTAAAAATAGTTTAGAAAAATATTGTAAAGATAACAATATTAAAATATTAGGTCAATTAGCATTTGAAAAAGAATATGCAAAAGCTTGTGCAACAGGTATTATACTTTCTCAAGAATATAACGAAGTTTTTAACATCTTCAGTAATGTCTATACACAAATCAAACAAGCAATATTTGAGACAGGAGAATAAGATGAAAAAGATAATATTTTTGAGTGGTAAAGGCGGAACAGGTAAAACAAGCGTAATGAGTTGTTTGATTGACTTTTTTAATAATAAAGTAATGATTGATTGTGATGTTGATGCGGCTAATATGCATCTTTTACTTAATCCGCAAAATAGTGAAGAGTTTGAATTTTTTGCCGGCAAGACAGCCGTTATAGATTATAATAAATGTAGTACTTGCGGTAAATGTATGGAAGTATGCAGATTTGATTCGATTAAATTAATCAATAATAACTTGATAAAAAATGAAGTTGTGCGAGCTTCCAGCTTCCACGATAAAAATACCAAATCTCAAGATACAAATAATTTATCCTCCAACAAGCAAGATGCTTGTAGAACATTTAACAACCTTAATAGATATGAAATTAAAGAATTTATTTGCGAGGGATGCTCTTATTGTGAATTAGTTTGTCCCGAGAAAGCTATAAGCTTAAAAGATAGATTAGCCGGTCATTATTATACATCTGACACTAAGTACGGCACCTTAGTTCAC
>JALNXV010000497.1 GCA_023230175.1 Candidatus Cloacimonadota bacterium | reverse complement strand
CTTGATTAATAAGAGAGACGAGTCTGGTGCTTTTCTACTTGAAGTACCAGACTTCCTTCAGAAGAGGCTGTGCACCTGTAATGGGATCACGCTCCATGATCATGACATCCTTCATGTGAACATCCCACTTTGCATTGATCTCACTGCGTGCCTGGACCTCAGAGGCCTTGGCCACGCTTTCGCACTCATAGTACCCAAAGAGCTCATCGCCGGTGTTCCAGATTGAATAGTTAGAAATTCCAGCCTCTTTGAGCATGGCCTTCATCTCAGGCCATATTGCCTTGTGGCGCCTCTGGTATTCATCGATCATCCCCGGCTTCACTTTCGCTTTCCATGCATAACGTTCCATAAAAACTCTCCTTGCTTCGCAAGCATTTTACACCAAGCTCCGGCGAAGATGAAGGGTTTGGCCAATCAGAAGGAAAGAATGCCAAGACCTTCAAGAATCGAAGTCACCATCACAGCAATGATAATCAGAGGAGCAACGTACTGGATGATCACAGCATAGACCTTACGGCTGCGGAATTTGGAGGAGAGCATCACCTCGTCAATCACCATGCCCGGGCCGGAAACCCAGGCAGTGAAGATGCAGATAAGAAGCGCACCGACCGGCATCAGAAGATTGTTAGACAGAAAATCGCAGAAATCGAAGATCGAGAAGCCCAAGATCCGGATCATCTTCAGCGGGCCGAACCCCAGGGACGCAAGCGAGCCCAAGACGAGAGAACCGAGGAAAACCCACAGGCAGGCCTTTGCACGGCTCAGCTTCGTAATTTCCATAAGCTCGCTTATGATCGCCTCGAACAGCGAGATCGAGCTGGTAAGAGCTGCGAAGAACACTAGGATGAAGAACAGAAGTCCGATCACCGAGCCGCCAGGAATCGAGGCGAATACTTTCGGAAGAGTCACGAACATCAATCCAGCACCCTTGCTGAGGGCTTCAGGGTCGCCGCCGGAGAATGCGAACACAGCAGGGACGACCATGACCGATGCGATTATTGCAATCACAGAACCGAGAATGCAGACCTGCTTCATGGCACTGTCCATCGGGATATCCTTCTTCATGTATGCACCATAGGTGATCATGACACCCATTGATAGCGAAAGGCTGTAGAACATCTGGCTCATCGCCGAAAGCACCGTCTCGAAGCTGAACTGCGAAAAGTCAGGAACGAAGAGGTAACGCATCCCTTCCATAGCTCCCGGAAGAGTAAGCGTATAGATTGCAATCCCTGTGCATAGAACGAAAAGAGTGGGCATCATTATGCAGCTTGCCTTCTCTATCCCCTTCTGGACGCCAAGCAACACGATTGCAGCATTGCAGGCAAGATAGATCAGAAAGCACACTATAGGCTCAATCGGGCGTGAAATGAACGCTGCGTAGCTGGAATCAAGAACAAGGCTTGAACTGTTTCCAGCAATGTAGGCTCCCAGGTACTTGACCACCCAGCCGCCGACAACGGAGTAATATGGAAGGATTATCACCGGAACAATTGCAGGAATCAGCCCGAACCAGTTCTTTCCGGGCTTGATCGTCCCAAAAGCCGTCAGTGCGCTGCGGCCGGTCTTCCTGCCGATTGCGGTCTCCGTAATTGATAGAAAGAATCCAACGAAGATCACCAGGATTATATAAGTCGGAATGAAAAGACCGCCGCTCTGGTGAGCAGCAAGATATGGAAATCTCCATATGTTTCCAAGACCTACAGCAGAGCCTGTAGCTGCAAGAACAAAGCCAAGCTTCCCCGAGAACTTGCTTCCACTTTCCATCAGATGCCTCCATCAAGACTTGATTCTAACAGCTGCCGGAAGTTTGGCAACACAAATCCGATGGAAGGTTTTTGAAATGAATAATTATGCTTTTCAAAGTGACAAACCTGAATAATTGCCTATCAGATGTTGCGCCCGCAGCAGTTCTTGTACTTCTTCCCCGAACCGCAAGGACAAGGATCATTGCGCCCGATCTTGGGCTTGGTCCTCACCACTGTCTGAGCCTGCCTGCTTTCAATGGCCGGAACCCTGTCACGCCCCTCAAGCTGGTTCATGCCGCCATGGTTTGCAACAAGATTCTCCTGCTTGGGCTGCTCGGCAGTCTCTCTGGCCTTGATCCGGACGATCAGCATCCTAGTCAGAACGCTCTTCCGTATATTCTCAAGCATCTCGTCGAAGATGTCGAAGCCCTCGAGCTTGTACTCTACAAGAGGATTCTTCTGGGCATAGGAACGAAGCCTCACTGAATCCATCAGCTCTGTAAGCTGATCCAGATGATCCTGCCACCTCTTGTCGATCTCGAACAGGTATATCTGCCTTGAAAGACCATTGAAAACCTCTTCCCCGAGCATCGTCTGCTTTGATTTCAGATTATCCTCAAAGCTTGAGGATATCTTCTTCTCAAGATCCATCGGAGTTAGCTTCTCGTCCTCTGCAGTGAAAGGATACAGCAGCCTGAGCTCGTTCTTAAGCTTCTCATAGACATCGTTGACAAGAGCCTTGCCAGAAAGCTTCTCATCATCGGCAAGCAGATCGTCAAGAATGTCGTTCTTTGCCTGGATCAGACGTGAAAGCATCTGCTTCTCCGAAAGGATAGCATCACGCTGGCTGTAGATGTATTCAC
>JALNXV010000495.1 GCA_023230175.1 Candidatus Cloacimonadota bacterium | reverse complement strand
TCAGATCAAGAGCCATCAGCTGATCAAAGATTTCATTGTAGTTGATAGCGTTCTTAAGATCACTCAAGCCGGGATTAAGAGATACGGGCTTAAGCCTTTCGGGGAAAGAACCTATTCTGGTGCAATCATAGTACTTTTCGATGTGTTTCCTTGACCTGGCAATAGTCACGGAGTCAAGTACTTCGAAGAAATCAAAATCAAGCTTATCTAGAAGACCTTGAGTTGTACGCTCGGTCAATGGAAGCTTGCTCCACTTTGTATATGCAGCTTGAGCTGCTCTGAAAACATCTTCAATCGGCTTTGCTGTATTCAACTTATCATTTATGTTTGCCGAATCTCCTTCATAGGCAAGTTGAAGCTGGTTTCTCAAATCAGTGAATTTGTTATTAACAGGAGTTGCTGAAAGCATCAATACCTTGGACTTCACACCAGCTCTCATTACCTTATTCATCAGCACTTGATAACGGTTTGCTTTTCCATCGGTCGCTGAATCAAGCTTTCCACCATTTCTGAAATTATGAGATTCATCAATAACCACAAGATCGTAATTTCCCCAGTTTATCCTTGACAAGTCAATTCCGTTAGAACGACCGCTTTTTCGGCTTAGATCAGTATGATATAAAACGTCATAATTGAACCTGTCTTTCAAAAGAGGGTTATTGATATAGTTTGATGTGTAATCAGTCCAATTGCTGGATAACTTTTTGGGACAAAGAACAAGGACTGTTTTATTTCTGTTTTCATAGTATTTCATGACAGCTAGTGCCGTATAGGTTTTGCCTAGCCCTACACTGTCCGCTAAAATGCATCCATTGTATTTTTCAAGCTTGTTGATGATTGCAAGTGCAGCATCTTTCTGAAAATCATATAAAGCATTCCAGATAACACTGCTTTTGAAACCCGTTGCTTCATTTGGAAGCGTATCTTCAGATACATCTTCAAGAAACTCCTTGAAAATATTAAATAAAGTAAAAAAATAAATAAACTCTGGTGAGTTTTCTTGGTAAACTGTTGAAAGACTTTCAAGAACCTTATCTTTCACATCCTTCAGCTTATCTTTGCCGTTCCAGAAAGAATTGAATATGGATAGATATCTCGAAGAAGAACTGCCTTGGTTCTCAAAAATACTGAAGAAAGCATTGTTGCCTTTTTCTTTTCCTAACTGAACAGATGAAAAATCCTCTATTGGATAAAAAGCAGTCTGATCAGAAATAATGAAACCTGGGATATGGCTTTCAGTAACATTAGCCTTGAAGGAAGCTTTCTTTCTGATCCATTCAGCACATTCCTTCGCAATGGTCTTTTGTGATAATTCGTTTCGCAGTCTTACTTCAAATTCGGAACCGCTCAGATTGATTCGCGGAATGTAAAACTCTTTCTTTTCCTTCTTGTCATATTCATTGTCAAATACAAAAGCAGGAGAAGAAAACAAAAAACGAAATTCTTTGACATTTTCCAATTGCTCTTTAAGTTCACTGAAGGCATATATTGAAAAGAAGGCAGCGGCAATGCTTACTTTCGAATCTTGTTTAATGTTTGTTTTTAGCTCGTCGCAGAGAGTGATGTTAACGTTGTCAATTTCTTTCAAAACACCCTCCAAACAAGCAATCTCAACAAATTGATTTTGCCATTGTTCGCATGAATTGTAAAGCAAATAAAAACAACAAACTCATTGGACGCAGATTAGATTGAATAGTCACTGTGACAAATCAATGATTTTTACTACTATTTCCAATTTCAGGAATTTCTTATAAATGCTTATTGGTGTTTTAGCAGCAAAATCCAACACATGTGATTAAAGAATTGTTGTAATTGCTTTTATATAAATATTTTATTCCTTGCTTTTGCATCAATTGTACCTTACACTTATACCCACTGGCACTGCTGCACGCAGAAGGCGGTACGGCCTCTTTTATTCCAATCGGATATCAAGAGGCGTTGCTTCTTGATTCTTCGCAAGATGAATGCAGGAGGTGGTTAAGGTTGAGTGATTTTGAATTGCTCGTGATTGTAATTTCATTCATGAGCTTAATCGTTGCAATCTGCAACTTGAATCATAGAGACAAATAAACCCGCCAGCAAAACTTAGAGCCTGGCGGGTTTTCGTCTAGGACTGAGGTCGTTGCCTTGCAGCAATGCCTCTTTGATTATTATACACAACTTTCAAGCCAAGTCAAATACCTTCTCAAAAGCAAAAAACAAACCTGTTTGATACAGTAATAATTGAATAATCCTTTGGACAGATCATTGGGTTTTTACTGCAGTCTTGATTTCTTGTTTTTCTATAGATAATTTAATGCAAAATCCAGCACATGTGAATCATGACCACCGGCCTAGCCGGTGGTTTGTGTCGCCCCTAGAAGGGGCCCGTTGCTAGCAGCGGCTAAAGCCGCGTTTCGAAACGCAACATGCCAGCTATTTCCTATTTTGCGTCACCTGTCATGGCTGCGCCTATCATTTCGGAATCCTGTTGATTCCTTATATACTTCTTGATCACTTCTTCGTTTAGCCCAACCGTGCTCACTTAGACCGACAAATTAATTAGACCGACAAACAGGCTACATAATTCAATAAAACAAAGACTTACATATTCCATATGTCGGTCTAAAACT
>JALNXV010000074.1 GCA_023230175.1 Candidatus Cloacimonadota bacterium | reverse complement strand
TGGAGTTTTACAAGATATCCTGTTTAATGCTAAAATAAATCCCAAAAGAAAAGTATCAACCTTAAATGAGATAGAGCGATTACAACTTTTTGATTCAGTAAAAAATACACTAAAAGAAATGTCAAATAAAGGTGGTAGAGATACAGAAACAGACTTGTTTGGTGCTAAAGGTGGATATAAAACTAAAATGACTAGCAGTAATGCCAAACAACCTTGCCCTGAATGTAAATCAAAAATAATAAAAGAAACCTATCTAGGTGGCAGTATTTATTACTGCCCAAATTGTCAAAAACTGTAATTTATCAGAGAAAATTAATTTTTGCAGTAATAATGAAAATAAAAATATGGCTTATTCTGTTAATTGGGTTGTTTATTCTGAATTATTTAAAAGCTAACAACACCAGTAATTTAATAATGTTTAAAGATAACATTGTAGGATTTCATTCATTTGAAAGCAACGATTTTAGTCAATTCTTGTCAAAATTTGATAATGATTTAGAAAAAGTTGAAATTTTAATGCTAGGTGAACAATCACATGGAGACGGTAGTGCTTTTTTAGCAAAGACTAAGATAATCAAATATTTACATGAACATAAAGGTTTTAATGTTTTAGTTTTTGAATCAGGCTTAATGGACGTATATCGTGTATGGCAAAAAATTCAAGAGGGAAATTTAGATATAAATGTTTTTGAGTATGGTATTTTTCCTGTTTGGTCTAATAGTAAACAAATGGAAGAGTTGTTTACCTATATTTTAAATCAATCAAAGACAGATAATCCTTTATATATAGCAGGGTTTGATATGCAACCTACAGGTTCAATATTAAATCCGGAAATGCGTTGGGATGAATTAAAAAAATACCTTGATAATGTAGATGATTTTTCTGAAGATAAATATCCATTAATAACTAAGGCTTTTAAGGACATCAGGTTTGTTTTTTCTGATAGTTTTAATGATAATGATTTTGAAAAGTTATATGCTGAAGTTAAGGTACTACGAAATAGCTTAAATTACAACAATTCGACAATTAATGAAAAAATTTTAGCTCGCTACATATACAACTATTTTAAAACCTTACAATTTATTACCAACGCTGATTTTGAAAATTCTTCTAATACTCCAAATGCTTTCAATATCAGAGATAAAGAAATGGCAGAGAATTTGATTTTTATAAAAGAAGTACAATTCCCAAATGAAAAATTATTAGTGTGGGGAGCTAATAGTCATCTGGGATATGGCAGAGGTTTTCTAGATGATTTTCAAGAAAACATTGCTCCTGATAAGGGAATGATTCCAATGGGACAATATTTAAAGATCGAGTATCAAGAAAAACTATATACATTAGCTTTAACCAGTTACTCCGGTGAAATCGGTTCACTTAGAGGAGATGTAACAAGTCTTTCTTCTGCAAATGATTTAACAATAGAAAATTATATTTATTCTCAGGGATATAATTATGCATACATCAGTATGAAAAACAAAGAGCTTAAAACATTGAAATTTCCTTCACGAATATATGGGCATCTTGATATGAATGGAGTTTGGGGACAAATGTGTGATGGTATTTTCTTTATTAAAGAAATGAAACCAAATGAAAGAATGTAATAATGTTGTCAAAACTATGTCTGGTACCCGCAACTTAGTTAAGAAACAATTTTTTGTTGTTTTATTACTATTGAGTTTGAGTGCCTTTTTAAGATGTATAGAAAACCCCTCCACAACATCAGCAGTTTGGAATAACATTGTAAATACTGAATGGAGTAATTTTGATGACTGGGCAGGTACAGGTTTGTATTTTTATGAAGAGAATAATACATATTATTGTGTTTATTTAATATATGGTAGCGGTATGCCTATAATATATTCGTATAAATCAATTTTAGTAATTGAAAATGAAAAAATGATTATCCATTTACCAATAAATCTCGAAACAGGTATGTGTTTCAATAATCTTGACGAAATACAAGTAGAAAAAGTTACTTTGGAGTATGAGGATAATACAATCAAGTTCGGAGGTAAAAGATTCCAAATGTCAGAAATAGAATTATATAAAGTAAAGATGAAAAATGACTAACCCATCTTTCGGGAGATTTTTGTGAAAATTGCTATCTCAGTTTCGTAAGTTATTGAAAAATAGTACTTGAATTTTTGATTTTTGGCAAAATCGGCTAAAAAGTCTAAAAAACTAATAAAAAATATCTAAAATAATTATTGACAAAATATTGGGTTTTTATATTATTATCATATGTTTATAGTAAATAAAGAAATAATAAATCATAAGACAGGTAAGATTTACAATTACCTACAGTTAATGGAGACCATTCAGACGGAAGAAGGTCCCAGAACCAGAATGCTTGTTCATATTGGTAATTTTGATTTAACTATAGAAGAGCAAAAGATACTTGCTCTAATAATAGAGAACAAGATTAAAGGGGTTAATGTTGTTAAGTTTAGTGATAAACTTGAAGAGATTGCTACTAAAGTTTTTATAAAGTACAATAATAAAACAAACGAACATAAACCAACAGAGCCGGAAAAACAAAAATGTAGTTTCCCTGAGATTGATTTGTACACAAGCAAAATAGACAGTTCAAGATTTACCGGTTCAGAGCTTGTTGGGCTTGAGTTTTGGTAACGCCTTGATATGGGAAATTTATTAATTTCTTTTTGTTTTTCACAAAAAGAGGCAGATTTAGCAAATGTAGTAATTTTAGGTCGTCTTATTTCGCCTGGTAATGAACTTCATACATATAAGTTGAATCAAAAGAATTACAGAAAAAGTTGGAAGGAAATCAGGGAAGTTTTACGCACTCATATCAGAACAAATATTATTCAAAATGATAAAAAAGATAATAGTTATTCAATAAGAGTTACCGGTACCCCTAAAACAAAAGCCTATGAAATCTATGATTTATTGGAAATAAAAATCTCACCCAATAGAGTTATAAGGAGATTAAGAAATTTAGATTGTAGTACCTAAAAAAAAAGTCGATGCCTTGACAAGCAGGGTTTGAGGCTCATTTCCCGAAAGTTGAATTATAATAATAAAAGGAAAGAAGGATTGTTCAATGAGAATAATTAGAATGCCTGTAACACCGTTTTTTGCACCTTTATGCCCACCTGTTTGTGCTCCAATTATTTGTAGCAGCATTGGTTGTGTTCCAAATAATTGTACATGTCTTTATATTACTGCACAATAATTCAATAAGATTTATTCATATTGGATGATAAGTTTGTAAACTAAAAAGCTATGTGTAATTCTTTAAGAGGTGGAATGATTATTAACACATTTCCACCTCTTTTAATTAAAAAATCTATTATAAAGGAAAATATTATGAGTAAGTGGTCTGATTTTAACTATTGTTTTAATAATAATGATGAAGTTGTTTTGTTTAATACCCTAAATACGGGGATTGTTGTATTAGAACAAGAAGTTTATAATGAAATTTCTTGTTTTTTAGATAATGATACAATTGATTGTAAAAACATTGACGTTTTTAATCAATTAAATGAAATGGGATTTATAGTAGATAGTAAAATTGATGAATTTAGCAATTTTTATCATTCTATAACTAAATATATTGAAAATGATAAATCCCTGCATGTTTTTTTATGACTACAACTACATGCAATTTTTCTTGTAATTACTGTATAGAAGATAACATAAAAAAAAACTATTTCATAACTATGGACGTTGTAAATGCTTTTTTAGTTTATATTAAAAACTACATAAAAGATAAAGGTATAACTTCTTTATATATTACCTTGTATGGTGGAGAACCTACATTATCTTGGGATCTTGTTGTATATACTCTATCCAAAGTAAAGAATATTTGCATTAAAAATAATACAGTACTAACAACAGGTATAATAACAAATGGATATTTTTTTAGAAGACAACATGTACAAGATTTAATGCCTTTCAATTTTCAATCAATACAGATAACTTTAGATGGAAGTAAAGAATTTCATGACAAGAGAAGATTTACAAAAAACAAAAAACCTACATTTGATGTAATTGTCTCTAATCTAAAAGAAATATTTGAAAGTTCTAGCAAAGTAAGAATAAGTTTAAGAATGAATTGCGATAAAGAAAATATTGCTTCTCTAAAAGAGTTTTCATCATTTATATACTCAAATTTTGGTAATGAAAGAGTATTTATTAATTTTGGATATATTGTTGATAATAATTGGACTTGTATTAGTAACAATACTTTAACAAAAAAGAAAAAAGAAAATGTCTACTCAGAAATTGAATTTGCTGAGCAATTGCCTACATTTTATAAAACAATAAGTGAATCTGGATATTCTGCCCCTGACTATTATGCTATTGATGGTTTATGTTCTGCAAAAACAAACAATTCATTCACCTTGCATCCATCTGGTGATGTCTATAAATGTGTTTGGGAAGCTGGTATTGAAGAGTACAAAGAATGTACTATTTTCGATCCTGATCTTTCACATACATATTTTAATAAAGAATTGTATATGGATTGTATTAATAAAAAATGTTGTTTTTTACCTTTATGCCAAACTGGTTGCCCTTTTAAGACAAAGCTGAGATCAAAAGAATTTAATGGAAATAACTGTTTACGTAAACAATACGAGGATATTAATAAAAAGTTTATAATTGCAAAATTAGGATCAGATAAAGATAAGGATAGTTATGAATAAAATAATTAACATCTACAAAGATTATTATAAGAGAGAAAAATTAAAACTGTCTTTATATGTGTTGTTAACCTTTTTATGTTTTACAGTTATGATCCTAACTCCTATCATCTCTGCAAAAATAATTGATTCTGCTGTATATTTTAAAGAAATGGATGATTTTGTTAAGTGTGTAGTTTTAGGTATAATTCTTCATATTATTTTTATAGCTATCATACCTTACAAACATTATCTTGATTTTAAAATACAAACTGAAGCAACCGCATTTTTAAGAGAAAAAATAATCACAAAAATACCTCTTTTAACACATGAAACTCATAATAAAACAACATTAGGATATTTACTTCAATTAATTGATAGCGATCTATGGAACTCTCAGAGTTTAGTCATTTCTGATTTTGTTGAATTATTGAATCAATTACTATATTTTATTGTAATTATAATTATAGTTATCAAAATTAACTTTATCTTATTTAGTATTTTAATAGGCTTCACATTTCCATTGATGATTGTTTCTAAAGTTCTTGTTCCTAAAATACAAAAAGCATATTACGAATATATTAAAAAAAAAGATAGTTTTAATAATTTAACTGATGAGGTATATTCTGGCTCTTTAGCAATTAAAATGGCTAATGCGTACATATTAATTAATAAAAAAATAAAAGATATAGTTAATGAAGCAAAGCATTCTTTAATGAGATTTAATTATTATCAAGTTATTCATAATCATTTTTTAACTGGCTCAATTATGAATACAGGACGATTATTTATTACAATTGTTGGTTCGATTATGCTTATAAAAGGGGAAATGACAATCGGTAGTGTAGTTCTGGTAACTTCATATTTTGGTGGATTATGGAATACTTTAAATTACTTTATGGATTTCTGGAAAGGTTTTAAAATCAACATGGTTTCTGTTGAAAGAATTGATTCTTTTTTAAAATTACCTCAAGAATCTGAAGAAGGGTTATTTGTAAATGAATTTAATGTTATAAAAATGAAAGATATTGCTTATAAAATTGATAATAAAAGCATCTTAAAAAAAGTGTCATTTACTATAAATAAAGGAGATAAAATTATTATAAATGGTGATAATGGTAGCGGAAAAACTACATTAATTAGATTATTGTTGGGTCTAATTCAACCTTCAAGTGGCAGTTTGACATATAATAAAAACGATTTATCTAGTTTAAATGTTCATTCGTTACGCGATAAGATTACTTATATTCCTTCTGAATCATATGTTTTTTCAGGAAGTTTAAAAGATAATTTTATAAGTAATGAAAATGATTATCCTTTTATTAATACTGATATTTACAAAAATATAAGTAAAGCAGGAAATAATTTATCTTCAGGAGAAAAGAAAAAGCTTCAACTTGCAAGAGGATTACATTCTCATAGCGAAATATATATACTTGATGAACCTCTAAACTTTGTTGATGAAATTAGTAAAAATGAAATTATCAATATCATAAAAGAAATGTTCAATAAAAAAACCATAATTATAATTTCTCATGATCAATCTCCATTTTCATTTTGTGAGAAAAAATACTTTTTAGAAGATGGTTGTTTGATGAAAAAGAATAGTGTTTAAAAATGGGTTAGCTTCTCATTAATAAGTAAGAATAAAATACTATCCCATCTTTCGGGAGATTTTTGTAAATATTGCTATCTCAGTTTCTTAATTTATTGAAAAATAGTACTTGAATTTTTGATTTTTGGCAAAATCGGCTAAAAAGTGACTAAAAAACTAATAAGAAATATCTAAAATAATTATTAACGAAATATTGGGTTTTTATATTGTTGTTATATTTTTTGAATATTTCGTTCACATAGAGCCACTTTATCGGAGAAATAGAGCCACTCTCACGGAAAAACTGAGCCATATTAGCGGATAGAGAACCACTGTCACGAAACAGAGAACCATCTATCTGATGGTTCTCTTAATAAATGTTAAAATTCCTTTATTTCTTATTTTTTTTCTTTATTCCGTATCGTTCTCTCATTGATTCATTACCTTCAATCATTATTTCATAAGAATTATGTTTTATCCTGTCTATTATTGCATCAGATAGAGTTTCAGTTTCAATCGTACCAATTCTGTCTTGCCAGCCTTGAGTGTCGTATTGAGTACAAAAGATAATAGAACCATTTTTTGTTCTTACTTCTATAATTTCAAGTAAATCCATCGCCTGTTCATTTGAAAGGGGTTTTAAAAGCCATTCATCTAAAATAAGTAAATCATATTTTTGACATGACTTTATGAACTTTTTAAAATTACCTTCACCTCTGGCTACTAATAAATCATTTATCAGTTCAGGAAGTCTTGTATATTTTACTTTTAATGATTGTCTGCAGGCAGAAATTGCTAACGCACAAGCTATATATGTTTTTCCATTTCCGGAAGCACCTTTAAGAATGATATTATGACTATCTCTAATATACTGACATGTAGACAGTTTTAGTATTTGAGCTTTATCAAGTTTTCTGTCTGAAAGGTATTCTATATCTTCGACACAAGCATTTGGATATCTTAAATGAGCTTCTTTAATACATCTTGATATTTTATTGGACTGTCTTTTTGTCCATTCAAAATCAACAATTAGTCCGATACGATCTTCAAATGGCAAATCATCATATTGATTGCTTGACATTTGTATTCTTAACGCTTCAACAAAACCATTCAAATTCATTTGATTTAGCTTTTCATATGTAGATTGACTGACCATTTTACATAGCTCCTTTATGAGTATTTCTACGAGTAAATCCGTATTGTTCACTTTTTTGATTATTAGCTGTTTTATCTGACTCTTTTACACTGTCCTGTCCTTTTTTAAGAATAGTTTGAATCATTTTTAAACTTGGTGTTGGAGTGTAATAAAGAGCTTTTTCACAAGCAAGTTCAATACGCTCAAATGAAAATCTGTCTGCAAGTTTCATTAAAACACCACAAGATTTATATGATTGTTCTTCGATTTTATAGGAGTTCAATAAAATTTCCATTATGCATAATGTGTTTTTGCCAACAGATTTTGCCCACTCAAGAAAAGTATCACGGTTCCAGCTAAGATATCGTTTATGGTTTTCCGGCATATGTTCAGGTAGTACTATTGGAGAAGTTATGTTATATCTTTTTAAATGAGAAGCAATTCGTATGTTTTTATAGAAAACCTCAATTGTTTTATTTGTATATCTGATATCGACTGAGTGTCCAATATATTCATATGGAACTGAGTATTGACATTTATCTACATTTATAAGATAGTCCATCTGAATTGTTGCTGTTGCCCACGATGACAATTCATAATGGTTTGCAGGTAATGGTATTAAGAAAGACTTTTCTTCTTCTTCAAAAGCACTTAACCTGCAACCAACCTTCTTTTGAAAAGGCTTTTGATTAAATTCCGATAACTTGCATTTAACGGCTTTGTTGAGTTCTGTAAAAGAAAAAAAGCGTTCATTACGCAATGCTGCAATAATCCAGGTCGATATAACACCAACACTTCCTTCTGCATTAGGTTTGTCTTTTGGAGAATATGGTCGTGCCGGAATAACTGCAGTCCCATAGTATTCTGCCATTTCCTGATAAGCTTTATTAAGTATAACTTCTGATTTACCATGTTTTATGACTCCTGTTTTTAAATTATCAGGGACTAATATTCGGGTAACTCCCTGAAAAAATTGATATGCATGTATATGAGCATTAATCCATTCTTCTGTTTTCATTGAAGCAAACGCTTCTGCATATGAATACTGACTGCATGACAAAGCAGCCACAAATACATAAGCAGGAATAAGATCTCCCGTAATATTGTCAGTAATAAATAAAGTCGATCCTGCCCAATCTACTTCAAGCATATTTCCAGGCTTTCGTTTAATTCGCATAGTTGCTTTTGATTTCTTAATGTAATACCTGTAATAGTCACAGAACTGAGTATATTGATAAGGTATTAATCCCTCAGCCTGAGATGTTTCACAATATTCACTCCAAAGTAATGTTAAAGTAACACCAGGTCTGGCTAACTCTTTGTGAATTAAAGTGTAATCTGGAATTTTCCTTAATCCTGGATTTTCTTTTTCCGGGTAAAGAAGCCGTACAATCTCTTGATTTGATAAATTTGAGTGAGTATCCCATGATACTCCTTTTGCATCTGAAAGTTCATAAATTTCCGAAATAGTATTTCGTGAGCAATGTAAACTTAAGGCTATTTGACGCTGAGTATATCCATTACTGCGTAGCCTTAGAATTTCATGATAATTAATCATAATTATCACCTCCATAATTTATTTGTACTTATGTACATTAATAAATCATAGAATTTCTTTTATTTAAAGGCAATTGAATATTACAATGGCTCTGTATCCGTGACAATGGTTCTATTACAGCGTGAAGGTGGCTCAATTTTGCCGTGAAAGCGGTTCACTTTCATCGAAATATCCATATTTTCATAATGAATGGTATCAGAATATTGTTCAAGTAGGTGGACCAGGTCCTAAAGATCACCCGGCTACATCTCATAAAGTATTTTACAATTACCAAAATATCGTAAATCCTTTTGAACAAGTAGGTTTTTATGTAGATTTGTTAGAATATTGTGATGAAAAAGGTCAATTTCATTTTAAAGAATGGGATGAGAAGGAAGGATTTGTTTATAGATCAAAGAGATTTGATCATAGGAATAAAGAAGGAAAACTTGGATTTGTTTCATTAATAATTGATGTAACAAAGAAATGAGATAGAAAGGTATATTGTTAATTCTATAACTTATTATAACTTCCATACTGAGTTAAAATTAGATTTTTAAATATCTATCGCGAATATTGTCTGCCTTTATGAGAGTTGGTAGAAAACAAAATACTGAGACTATTTGATAAAAAATCTCGAAATATAAAAAATTGGCGACTAACCATAAAAAGTATCCACCGATTAAAACCATTAATAGTAAAGGAAAAAGATTATATGAAATTAATTCAAGCAGTGATAAGAAGAAAGGTGTTGCACGTAATATAGTAATAGTTATATGGTAATAAAAAAAATATTCTCGAAGGAAACTATAATTCAATATAGATATAATATGGTTAGATATGCAAAAGCGAATAATATAACTAAAGCTGCAATAGAGTATAATACAACTCGTAAAACAGTAAGAAAATGGCTTAATGCTTATGAAAAAGATGGTGAAGAAGGACTAAGAAATAAATCAAGATTATCACAAAAACATCCAAATAAACTGTCTGATGATATTACAAATGAAATTATTAAATATCGAAAGAAATCAAAATTAGGAGCTTATTATATAAAAGAAAATCTAAATCTGCAATGTTCTGAAAAAACTATATATAAGAAAATCAAACAAGCCAACCTTATTAAGAAAAAAAAGACTAAACACAAAAAGAAAAAAGATATGAGAGAGTTAAGGGCTAAATTTAAACCTTTAGATAAAATACAAATTGATGTTAAATATTTAACCGATATTCCTAATATTTTTGAAGGTATCATATATAAGCATATACCAAAATATCAAATAACTGCACGAGATTATTGTAGTGGTTTAACATTTTTAGGATATTCAAATAATAAAGATTCTACAAGTATAGGAATATTTACTGAATATGTTATATCTATGTTAAAAAACTATGAAGTTGATATATCAAATACTCATTTTCAATCTGATAATGGTTGTGAATTTAGGAATATTAAAAAAAATGCAAATAAAAAATCATTATACGAAGAAATCCTTGCAACACATGGTATAAGTAATATATTTAATCCCCCTGGTCGCCCTACGTTCAATAGTGATGTTGAAAGTTTTCATGACAGAATTGAAAAAGAGTTTTACGATATTGAAAAATTTAAATCTTCATCTCATTTTTTATATAAAGCAAATTTGTATTTACTTTGGTATAATGTGGTTAGAAAAAATAGAAATAAAAACCATAGTTCTCCATTAACGATTCTTAAAGAACATAATATTAATAAATATAATATGATTGCAAGTATACCACCTATTTTTGTTGACAATTATGTTAAAGATATTATTTTGATTAAAAAGGGTGGATACTTAAAATGGTTATCGCCCAATAAATAATAAAAATCTTCTTGACAAAAAATAACTTAAAGATAGGATTCGAATTAATAAATTACAAAAACTAAAGAGGTCAAAATGCAATTTCCCAAAATATCAATAAATGAAAATGACTTATTTGAAGTCATTAAAAAATTTAAAATAAAAGAGCTTTACCTTTTTGGCTCAATACTAAGAGAAGATTTTTCTGAAAATAGTGACATTGATATCTTGATAGTATTTCAAGAAAATTCAAATTATTCATTATTTGAATTTATGGAATTAAAAGAAGAATTAGAGATGTGTTTAAATAGAAAAGTTGATTTGGTTGAAAAAGATGGAATTACCAATCCATACAGACGAAAAAAGATACTATCAACTGCAAGGAGAATTTATGCTGCCTAATGATAGAGATAAAGCTCATTTATGGGATATAAGTGAAGCATGTAAAGATATTTTAATTTTTATCAAGGGAGTAAACTTTCATGATTTTTCCAATAACAAAATGATGCGGTATGCAGTAGAAAGACAGATTTTAGTTATTGGAGAAGCTGCAAATCACCTCTCAGATGCGTTTATTAGCGAGAATAAAGAAATCCCTTGGAGAAAAATCATTGGTATGAGGAATATTATTGCACACGAATATGGAGAGATTTTGTTAGAAAGAATATGGGTAACAGCTAAAGAGCATATTGAAGATTTATTAAAGAATGTTAATGGATTTTTGGAAGAATAAGCTATCTTACTCAAGTGCACAATGATGCAGTTACTTTAACGCGGATTTATTGGACAGTTCTGACATTGCACTCACACACCAGGCTATTAAAGGGTTGCATCTACGATGCTTAATATCGAAAAACTACAATTTTAGTTACTGAATGTCAGTTGTATAGCCAAAAAAATGTAATTTATATAAAATTTGTTGACAAATAATACTCAAAAAATATTAATTGATAATCTGCATGATTAACTTGAAATATAATTAAGGGCAAAATTGTGTGCTGAGAAAAGTTCCTAATCTGAACCCGGAGATTAACAATCTCTTTAAGATAAGCAAACGTAGATTGAGCTTCCGGCTCGATAATATTCTCGACCAAGATGGTCGAGGTACATTGAGCTTTCAGCTTAAAAAACCATAAGGAAAGCATTATGATTTTAGACAATAATAATGAAAAAACCATTGGTCAATACATAAAGCAATGGACGGATTCAGGCGAGTTAGATGTGGTTACAGGTTATTTTACGATAGGTGCATTGGCTTATCTATCTGATGTCTTAAATAAGAATATAAAAAAATTCAGGTTTGTTTTAGGTGATATAGTCAATAGAGGT
>JALNXV010000496.1 GCA_023230175.1 Candidatus Cloacimonadota bacterium | reverse complement strand
TGGGATTGGGGAAAAAGCACCATCCGGAAAAACGCCTCTTGTGCACGCAACGCCCATAATATATTCTATCGGCTGATTTTGTCTAGTGCCTCTGCCATCTTTTTCTCAAATTGCGTTCCAGTTATTGCACCAAGCTCCGGAGACAACTGCTTTCCTTTCAGAAATAGTCAGCAGCTAAATCAGGCGATGCGCATGATCCGCAATGGAACGGCTTGGAGCCGAATGGCACCGCATGGAGGCACCGACCGATGCGCATGGACCGCAATGGAGCGGCATGGACAGGCATCGGCACAATGGAAAAAAGAAGCTGAACCTTCTTGAACAATAAGATTCTGGCGGGTACTATTGAAAATACCCTTCCGGATGGAGAAATATGTCAGAAATCAAAAACAGAAAGCTGTACATCGAAAGCCTTGGCTGCGCAAAGAACCAGGTTGACTCAGAAGTGATAGCAGAGAACCTCAGGCAGGACGGCTGGTCCGTCACCGAGGACATATCAGAAGCCGGCCTTGTCATAGTCAACACCTGCGGCTTCATAGAAAGCGCAAAGCAGCAGTCGCTGGACACAGTGTTCCAGCTTCGGAAGCTGGCTCCCAAGGATGCCAAGCTCATAATAGGCGGCTGCCTTGCCCAGAGATATTCAGACGACCTCTTCGAGAGCATTCCCGAAGCAGACGGAATATTCGGGAACCGTGACCTAGGGCAGATAGCCTCCTTCGCTGACAATATCATGAAGAAGGGCAAGCGGTCGGAGCTGGTTCCACAGTACCCAGAGGACCTTCATGCTGAATTTGACCAGCGCTCGAGATTGCTGGGGTGGCCGGGTTCGGCCTATCTCAAGATATCCGAGGGATGCAACCACAGATGCCACTACTGTGCCATACCAGTGATCAGGGGAGACCTGAGAAGCCGCCCGGAAGACCTGATCCTCGCCGATGCCCATGCACTTGTGGACCGCGGAATCAAGGAAATCAACGTAATCGCACAGGACCTGGCCGCATACGGGATGGACACAACCCCTGGCGGGCGCTTTCTGGAGCTTCTTGAAAAGATCGCAGACATCCCGGGCGATTTCAGGATCAGGCTTCTGTACATACATCCGGACATCTTCCCGATGGGACTGCTGGACCTGATGAAACGGCAGCCAAAGATCCTCCACTACTTCGACATCCCTATGCAGCATGCAAACGCACGTGTTCTGAAGGCGATGGGACGCACAGGCAATCCGGAGATCTACTACAACCTTATATGCAAGATCCGCGAGGCTCTTCCTGATGCAGTGATCCGCACAACCCTGATGCTCGGCTTCCTTGAAGAGGACGATGACGCTTTCGAAGAGCTCTGCGCCTTCGTCCGGCGCTGCCGTTTCGACTGGATGGGAAGCTTCACCTATTCAAGAGAGGAAGACACCCCGGCCTACAGTCTCCGCACCGAAGAAGAACAGAAGAAGATGGAACCTGTTGCCCGCCGGAGGCAGAAGAAGCTTGAGAAGATTCAGGAACAGATCACGGCCGAGCAGCTTCAGAAGTTCGTCGGAAACCAGTACGAAGTGCTGATAGAAGAGAAATTCAAGGACGAGGATCTTGCCATCGGCAGAATCTACTCGCAGGCTCCAGACGTGGACGGACAGACAGTAGTGATGGGAACGGACCTCGTTCCGGGACAGCTGTACCGCTGCGGAATAAGGAAAGTGGCAGGCGTGGACCTGGATGCGGTGAAGATCGATGACTGACAGCTTTGACTTTACCAAATACAAGGACAATCCAGAGGCCGTCAGGCTTCTTTCATCGCTGAACGACCAGCAGAAGAAAGCAGTGGTTGCCAACGGCAAGCCGCTGGTGGTCTTCGCTGGAGCAGGATCCGGAAAGACAAGGGTCATAACGACCAAGATAGTCTGGTGCATCAAGATCCTTGGAATCCCAAGCTGGAAGATCCTTGCAGTGACTTTCACCAACAAGGCATGCAACGAGATGAAAGACCGAATCCAGAAGATGCTTCCTGAGACGAATCCGAAGGACCTGTGCATAAAGACGTTCCATAGCTTCGGTGCAATGGTGCTTCATCGCTTCGGCGACCGCATCGGCCTGAACAGCAGCTTCAAGATCTATGACGAGGACGACTCGCTGGCTCTGCTGGCCCAGATCTTTCCAGATGTCAAGCGCACCGACCTGAACCCCTATGCCAAGAAGATATCTCTTCTGAAAGACAAGATGATCAGCCCCGCTCAGGTGCGAGGAGACCGCGACCCTGAGCTTTACAAATACTACAACCGTTACGAAGAAGCGCTCAGACACACCGGAAACGTCGATTTCGCCGACCTGATCATCCGTACCATCGAACTGATCGACAAGGACAGCGAAGTCCAGCAGTGGCTTCACAACCGGTTCAAGGTAGTTCTGGTGGATGAATACCAGGACTCCAACGCCGCCCAGTGCGAGCTTCTCAAGAGGGTCGCCGGCCCGGATTGCTTCGTATGCGTCGTCGGTGATGACGACCAGAGCATCTACAAGTTCCGAGGAGCCGATGTGCACAACATCCTCTCTTTCGGCGAATACTTCCCCGGCGCCCAGGTGATAAAGCTCGAGCAGAACTACCGGAGCACCAGCAGCATC
>JALNXV010000494.1 GCA_023230175.1 Candidatus Cloacimonadota bacterium | reverse complement strand
AGGGCAGGTGATTCTACCGCGGATAAAGCACCGGTGTTCCACGGATGGAAGTACCGCCAATCCGCAATTGAGCCCCAGTGTTCCATGACAGAGCACCGGGGCAAAGGTTTTCATCAATGAAGTTCTCTCAGGGAACCTCTTTTCTGAACTTCCCGCATATTCAGGTTGCCACAGAAAACGGTCTCCATTCCATGGACGATCCTGTCCAGAATGGACTCCCCAAGGACACAATTGCCAAGCCTGGCAGGCCATTCACTTGATGGGTACAGAGAGCAGAAGATGGTGCTTGAGGATTCATTTCTCAAATCCATCAGATCAAGCATGAACTCCATGGCATCCTTATTTATCTCATTTGTCAGCCATTCATCGATGATGAGAACTGACGGCACGGAGTACTTTCTCAGCAGTTTCTTCCTCTCGACGCTCCTGTTGCTGATGATCTGAGCAAGATCGGGCAGCCTGACATAGAGAGCTCTTATGCCTCTTGAAATAGCAGCAGCATTAGCCATGGCACAGGCCAGGAAGGTTTTCCCAGAACCAGTGGGACCTTTGAAAAGAACGCAGTTATGCTCTCCAAGGAAGGCCCCGGAAGTGAGATTCAGTATCTGGTTTCTGTCAAGCCCGCGATCCTGATAGTAAATGGCATTGATATTCGCGTTCGGGAACTTAAGACGAGCACGATGGCGCAGTCTGACGATCTTTTCCTGCTGCTTGGATTCATACAAGGCCTGGATTACGAAATCGAGCCTCTCAATGAACGGCATGCTCATGAATTCTGTCATGCTCTCCTGTCTTTCAACGATATCAATCATATCATTGAGCTTCATTTCCCGTATTTGACGCCTGGTGGATTCACAGATCAGCATTTGTGCTCCTCCTCCAGTCTCTTGTAGTACTCAGGGCCGCGCAGCAGGCCATCGGTATTCATGGCTTCAGCCATGCGCCTTTTATAATCCTCCTCATCTTGATTGGAAAGCAGGATGGCATTAAGATTCCTGTAGCGAGGTGAGTATGCTGTGGCAATGGCAAGCTGGCAGGCATTCTCAAGTCGTGCTGATCCGTATTTCTTTGACAGACGAAGTACGGACAGGGCTGAATTGAAGCCCTGTTCCTTGACTTGGAGGGGCTCGAAGATCCTGGATATCACGGTCTCCGTGGCCTTTCCAATGTCAGAGGCCCAAATGCGGATCCTGTCCTCATTCCATTCCTGATACTGCTTGTCAGCAGGCATGTCGGATTCTACGGTTGAGTACTGGTTCCTTATTGAAGGCGGGAACCGCTTGTGGATCTGGATTCTGACGCCGTCATGATAAATCTCGACATTTCCGCTTGAGACCTTCAGGTCAACCTGTTTCCTGAGATAACGCCATGGGCATGAATAGTAGTTCTTCTCAAATGCAACATGGGAATTCAGCTGTACTGTCCTGTTTGCATACCATACGCTTGGCTCATAAGGGACTTCAGGAAGAGGCTTAAGCGCAGGTTTCTCCTCATTAAGAAAGACCTCGAGTCTTGAACCTTCACGTTTGTTGAATTCCTCCTCATTGAATTCTTCAAGCTTTTCCCTGACTGCGGCGCTCAATGCCTCGAATGATGAAAACCTGCTGTTTCTCAGTTTTGCGATTATTGCAGTTGCAACATCACCGACAGTGCCTTCAACGGAAGCCTTGTGCTTGGGCTTTCTTACGCCGGCAGGCAGAATGCCGAAGCCATAATGCTCGGCCAGGTTCTCATATTCATCATTGAGAATGATTTCCCCTTCCCTTGGGTGCTGAATGATACCTGTGCGGAGATTATCACAGACAACTCTGGGGGTTACACCACCGAAGTAATTGAGCATGTTGATGTTGCAAGACATCCAGTTCTGCTGATCCAGCGACAGGCATGGTTCTATGTACGAGAACTGACTGTAAGGCAGAGTGGCAGCAAAGAGATAGACCTTTACATCGCAACCGGAAGCCCTGTCTGTGTATTTCATCGTCGGTCCTGACCAGTCAACCTCAATCCGAGCCCCTGGTTTATGGATGACACGGTTTGTGTATCCGCTTTTAATTCTGTAGGATTCATAGTCTGAGCAGAATTTCGAATACTGAACTGCGACCTTACCATTGGACTTGCAGTCATCAAGATATTCCTCATGAAGCAGCTTCAGAGTGACACCGACTTTCCTAAGTTCCTGAGTCACATACGCATAATCCGGAACAGCATAGATCCTGTTGGATGCCTGCCTTTCCGGAAACAGGAGGGAGTAGACCTCTCCCTCTGGTTTCTCTGAAACATCAGCAAACGTGATGTTTCTCTGCTCTGCTCGTTCGATCGTTCTGGCAATCGAATGCTTTGATACATGGTATTGCGATGCAATGCTGTTCATCGACAATCCCTGCGCCCGTTTCTGTAGAATGAGCTTGGTTTGAATCTTCTTGGCCAATTCTGGGCCTCCTTGATAAAAGATTCTCCAATTCTAACAGAGATTATTGAGTGGTGCTCATACGTGGAACGCCGGTGCTCTTGTGCGGATTCCTATTGCATTCTCATTCCGGTGCTCATGCTTGGAACGGCGGTGCTCATATGCGGATTGGTGGTGCTAAAGACGTGGAAGAATCAGGCAGGTGT
>JALNXV010000493.1 GCA_023230175.1 Candidatus Cloacimonadota bacterium | reverse complement strand
AAACTGTATTCTTCCGGTGCTCTTCCATATTTTGAAGAAAAAAGGCAAAACGGTGCCATTGCGTATTCTTGTGGTGCTCAACTGTATTCTGTCGGTGCTAAACATGTAGAATACTCACACCAGTTTCCTTGCTGTAATCAAAGAAGAGTTCCTCTCCCGCCAGTTTGCTTTTACCGTAATCACTCTGACCATAACGGCCAATAAGAGTGGCCTGGATCGATGAGGACAACATTATTGTTGCTTTATTATTGTACTTCTTCAGTGTTTCAAGAAGGGTAGAGGCAAATCCGAAATTCCCTTTCATGAACTCATCATTGTTCTGTGGTCTGTTAACACCAGCCAAATTAAAAACAAAATCACAGTTTTTGCAGTACTCATCCAACTGTTTCGGAGTCGAGCCCAGATCATATTCATAAATCTGTTCTATGTGAATATCCGGTCTTGTCTTGTTTCTTCCATCCTGTAGCGTCTTGAGGTTATTGCAGAGCGCTGTTCCTACCATTCCTTTTGCGCCAGTAACTAAAACATTCATAAAAAGACCTCTCAAAAGTATATTAGTTTAGGTATGCAGTATTTCTTTCAACAAGCATACCATACATTTCGCTATCTTGAGCGCTCCATCATCATTTTGTAGTGTTGGCCCTGACCCATATGTTCGAAAATCATTTCAAAGGTTTTCTTTATCTGATCAACCTCAGCACCATCACTAACAAAGCTCATATCTGACTCAACACCAGCAGACATGTACTGAAGCATTGAGTTTGCAATGTGGAAATACTTTGTATCTTCCGAGCCATCCTCTTTTATCTCAATGAATTTATCACGGTTTTCAACCAGTATGTGTTCTCTGATGTTCATGCTATCCTCGCCGCACATATCAAGGAAATAGAAGTCGAGTATGCGATGGATTACATTCATCAGAGGAATTTCGCTATTCAGTTCTCTATATTCCGTCCAAAGTGCTGCATATGCATTCTTGACTGGGTTGTAATTCTCCATCTCTCCTGCTACTTCTTTGCTTTGCTGCGTACATGGATGGACATCAGATTCATTATTGATTTTATTGATCTTATAGAAGTTGACACATTCATAACGACCAACCTGGTTGTATGTAACGCTCCTATGAAAATGAGCGTTATGAGTCAGTATGAATAGTTGTCTGATATAGTCACCCTTGACCTTGTGGGCTCTATAGTCAGAGTTGTTATAGCATATCTCAATCATTTCACGTACTATTGAACTGATTATGAAGAGAGCATTCCCATCCAGACTTGAGACGGGATCGTCAATCACAATGATTTTCTCTTTTCTGTTTCCTGTTGAATCACAACCTTTGACCAGAGAGTAGAAATACAGAAAAGAGAGGAAATGGTTCTCTCCGTCACTTAATCGTACAGCTACGTTATTGTCAGGTCTGACAACTTTGTATGCATCTTTTGCAATATCGCTTGAAATGATTCTAAAACCTTCAAATCCAGAATCCTCAAGAAGTTTGTTCATATTCAGTATGGCAGTCTGGATCGTGGCAGATGAAGCACTCAATTCTTTCATTTCGCTGCTGAGGGACTCATCTTCTTCTTTCAATTCTTTCAACTCTCTGACAAGCTCCTCTGTTTTGGTCTGTTCATTCAAAACCGCCTGCTTATAAGTCTCAACTTCACCTTGTAATCTGTATGCGACAAGCCCCCAGACTTCTTTGCTGCACTTATCTTGGTTTTTCCCAATGTCTGCAACAATATCATTATTGTCTTTGATGGCCTTGTTGCATCTCTGGATTATGGTATTGATCTCTTTCAGTCTAGGAGAAAGGTCATCCAACTGAACACATAGTGAGGGGTTGTCGATCTTACTCTTTATTCTGCTCATATTATCTTTTACAGACTGTGTGAAGTTCTCAAGTAGAAGTTTGATTTTATTGATTTCTTCTTCAAGGGAGGGTAGTGTTTCTTGATCGGTACAGCTATTGATTAAGTTGTATATGGCCGCCATATGGTTTCGATAGTCATCCCTGAAGGCCGTAATTGTATTAACTGCCTTTCTATACTCTTCATCAAAGCAGGACTGCAGCTTGTCCTCAAAATCAGGTACAAGTTCTTGTTGACAATACGGACATTTGCCATCTGTCTTCCCATGGAATCGATTATGGCCTTCTGTAATCCAGTCTAGGGCTTGCACTCGTTTCACGAATTCTGCGAACTGAGTTGTCCCACTACTAGTGACAACTTCATTTAAGAGGTCACATTCAGGAATCCCTTCTATATGCTCATTTGGATTCAGCTCCTGCAGTGTCGCATAAGACTTCGCATCGTTTGAAAAGGCAAGGCTATATAGATTTCTTAGCTTGTCTTCATCCTCACAATCGTTTGGGTTCGTGCTAGATATCTTCTGTGAAAGCTGTGGGTTCTTAAGTGAACCTTTCATTGCTTTAGAATAGTTCTCTCTCAACAGTTTTGTGTTGTTCAGGCAAGCTTTCTGATACACTTCTGTTGCCTTTTCAATCAGAGTTTTGCAACAGAAGTTTAATATAATTCGCAAAAAATCAGCTAATTTAAGGCATTATAGTAATATAAGATATTGACATTCTGTCCTTATATGTACTAAACTTTAGTACATGCA
>JALNXV010000492.1 GCA_023230175.1 Candidatus Cloacimonadota bacterium | reverse complement strand
ACAGGCCAAGGCACATCAGTCTTAAATCTAGTTAAGGCTTTTGAAAAAGTTAACGGCATTAAGATACCATATAGCTACGCCCCTCGTAGAGAAGGCGACATTGACGAAAACTACGCCAACTGTGACAAAGCCTTAAAAGAGATTAATTGGAAGGCAACATTGACGATTGAAGATTGTTGCCGTGATTCCTGGCATTGGCAGAGGAATAACCCTAATGGTTATGAATAAAGACAAATGACTTATAATGGAAAAGAGGACTAAATTATGGCGCGAGAAAAAGTGAAGATGACGTTAAAAAACGGCGAAGAGCTGTTTGGTTATTCATGGAACGTCGAAAAACCGATTGCCAATGTGGTTATTTTAACGGGCATGGAAGAACATTCGCTTCGTTATGATAATTTTGCCAACTTCTTAAACGATAATGGCTATAACGTCTATTGCGTTGACCATTATGGACAAGGCGAAAATGCGAATGAACCCGAAGAACTGGGCGTTTGGCCAAATTCCGGTTTTTCTAAAACCGTTAAGAACGCTGACGAATTAGTCGAAAAACTGAGAGTCTCGGTTTTACCTACTTATCTCTTCGGTCATTCAATGGGCAGTTTTATTGTTCAAGACTATATCCAAAGATATACCGAACACGTTAATAAAGTCATTTTATCCGGAACGAATGGCCCGAATAAGTTGATGATCAGTATCGGCTATTTCCTATCTCGTTTAATCGTTAATAAACAGAATCGTATAAAGCCTTCCAAATTCTTAAGAAACTTGATGCTAGGTCCATATACCTCAGCAATTAAAAACCATAAAACAAAAACTGATTGGCTGAGTGTTAACGAAGAAAATGTTCGTCGCTATAACGAAGACCCAAAATGTGGATTCTTATACGAATCAAAAGGAAGCTTTTATCGTGAGTTCCTTAAAGGATTAAATCGTCTTCATAAAACAAAGTTTATGAGGAAGATTCGTAAGGATATGTCGATTCTTATTATTGCTGGAGAAGATGATCCAGTAGGCAATAAGTCAAAAGGACCAATTAAGCTCGCGAAGCTTTATAAAAGACTGGGCATTAATGACGTTCAAACCATTATCTATCCTAACATGAGACACGAAGTGTTGAATGAAACGGATAATAAGAAAGTATACGCGGATGTTTTGGCGTTCTTAAAAGAAGAGCACGCGAAAGCGGAAGTGATGATTAAGTAATTGGGAGATAGTATGAATTTAGATGGAAAAGTATTATTAATAACTGGCGGAACTGGTTCGTTTGGTAACGCCGTCGCTGAAAGATTTTTAAAGACAGGCATTAAAGAGATTCGCATTTTGTCTAGAGATGAAAAAAAGCAAGATGACATGCGGAAACTTTATAATAATAATAAACTCAAATTTTATATAGGCGATGTCCGCGACTATAACTCAATTAGAGGAGCTTTTAAAGGCGTTGATTATGTTTTTCATGCCGCAGCCTTAAAACAAGTTCCATCTTGCGAATTCTATCCAATGGAAGCAATGAAAACGAATGTCATCGGAAGCGATAATGTTATCACAGCTTGCGTCGAAAACCATGTTAAGAAAGCTATCTTTTTATCAACAGACAAAGCCGCTTATCCAATTAATGCAATGGGAATTACAAAAGCCTTAATGGAAAAGAATGTCGTTGCTAGATCTAGACAACTTCTTCCTGGCGATACAATTATTTGCTTAACAAGATACGGAAACGTTATGGCGAGTAGAGGTAGCGTTATCCCTCTTTTTTTAGAACAAATCGAAGCAGGCAAACCAATTACGATTACGAATCCCAATATGACGCGTTTTATGATGACGCTTGAGGATGCAGTTGATTTAGTAATATACGCATTTGATCACGGCGAGCAAGGCGACCTCTTTGTTCAAAAAGCTCCTGCCGCGACAATTGAAACTCTCGCTGATGCGGTTTTGGATTTAAAGGAATCTAAGGTCGGAAAATCATATATTGGTACTCGCCACGGCGAAAAATTATTTGAAGTTCTTGTTACTTCAGAAGAAATGGTGAGAGCCGAAGAACTTAAAGGATTCTTTAGAATAAGAGCTGACAATCGAGACCTAAATTACAGCAAATATATATCCGAAGGTAAGAGTCGCCTAAATATAGATTCGCAATATACATCTCATAATACTGAGCAACTCAATGTTGAGGGTATGAAAAAACAATTGTTAAGATTAGAATTTTTTAATGATTGCAAATAATTTTTGCTGCGAATACCTATTTCTTTTTGCACATTTTATTACTTTCAATCGTTGTTGATAATTTGTTAATCACATCTTTTATTTATTTTCCGCCAATTCTTTAATTTGGAGCGCATGTTAAAATTTAGTACACATATATCAAGGAGAAGAAATATGAATCTATTAGTATATATGACTGGAGGTTTCGATCGCCATGGCCCATCGAATCATCTTTTTGCAACCCTAATAGAAGATTTTTTACGAAAAGGACACGAGGTCGTTTTAGTTGAACGATATAGCGGTGGTCCTAATCCAATAATTCCTAATACGTTAACCATATATAAAGGCTTTTCTTATCATTGTGTCAATGTGAAAGTTATTGATAAACAAAAACTAATTAGAAGATATTTCAATAG
>JALNXV010000491.1 GCA_023230175.1 Candidatus Cloacimonadota bacterium | reverse complement strand
CTTTTACCAATAGAACTTCCCGTTGGTATTATCACTTCATTTTTAGGCTGCCCTCTTTTTATATATATATTATTGTTTAAAAAGAAATAATTTTTATCTGTTCTTAATACAGAAACATAGAGTGTTTTGGCTTTTTTTCTTGATGATTGAGCTTGACAATTTTAATTGTTATGATTAATTGTGTTTATTATATTAAAAATTGAAAGTAGTTACTTATATGAATGAAAAAGCAAAACCATTTATTAAATGGGTTGGTGGAAAAACTCAGTTATTAAATGATATTGATAATGCTTTACCAAAGAATATATTATGTAAAGATGATGTAACATACATAGAACCGTTTAATATAAACAGTGTCTATGCAAGCAGAATGGTTCATTTAAATGCAGATAAATTTCATTTGGGCGTTACCCTATCGGGTTGGTCTTTCTGTTTCAATCTTTCTGTTCGTTCCTCTCAAAAAGGATTTCCACTGCAATCCCTAACGCAATTGGCTGCTTAATATGAATTTAGCGATTAATACTAGTTTGGCAGAAGGATATACAAGTAATTCTCAAATAGCAAGATTATTGACTGAGAATTGGGTGTTAAATAATTCATATTGCCCAAGTTGTGGAGATTTACCTCTTAATAAATTTGAAAACAATCGCCCTGTTGCCGATTTTTATTGTAAAAAATGTAACGAAGAGTTTGAGCTAAAAAGCAAAAGCGGAAAACTTACGAATACAATTACTGATGGAGCTTATTCAACAATGATTGAGCGAATTAATTCAGAGAATAATCCAAATTTCTTTTTTCTTACATATACCAAACAATGGACAGTAAATAATTTTTTGATAATTCCAAAACAATTTTTCACTACGGAGATTATTATTAAACGCCAACCATTGGCTGAAACTGCTAGGCGAGCAGGATGGATTGGATGTAATATTGATATTTCAAAGGTTTCAGATGCCGGAAAAGTATTTTTAGTTAAAAACACAAAAGCTATTAGTCGAGAAATTGTAAAAGAGACATTCAAAAGAACCTTATTCTTGAGAACAACAAGTAAGGAAGCTAAAGGATGGCTTCTGGATATGATGAATTGTATCGATTTAATAAAGAAAGAATCTTTTTCTTTAAATGAAGTTTATCAGTTTGAGGCCAGGTTAAAACTGAAGTATCCAAACAATAATTATATTAAAGATAAAATCAGACAACAACTCCAAGTTTTAAGAGATAAAGGGTTGATTGAATTTACAAGACAAGGAAGGTATAGGAAAATTAAATATGAAAACATTTAAGATAGAAATCAAAGAAGTCCTGTCAAGGGTGATAGATATCGATGCTAAAGATCTAAACGATGCAATACTGAAAGCAAGATATTTATACGATAGCGAAGAAATCGTTCTAGATGCAGAGGACTATTCTGACACATCTATTGATCCTGTCACCAACAATTTTGAAGTTGAAAAATTAAGCAAAAAGAATTTGATGATGAAAGAGAAAAACTAAAAAAAAATTAATACAAGTCGGCTTGCAGAAAAATAAGGTATAGATTACTTCTATAGAAGTCGGTAGCTCACAAGCAATTGTCAATGAAGAATATTACATGACATTAAAATATCTGTATATTTTTTGAAGAATTTATGTATTATCTTAATATTTTTTCTCGTGGAGAGCTAAGTTTGATATGATTTTTGCTGATCCTCCTTATTTTTTGTCAAATGGAGGGTTTTCTGTTCATAGTGGCAAAATGGTTAGTGTAAATAAGGGTGATTGGGATAAATCAAATGGCTTTAAAAAAGATAATGAGTTTAACTATAAATGGCTAAAAGCTTGTAGAAATCATCTTAAAGATACAGGAACCATCTGGATAAGTGGAACTTATCATAATATTTTTTCAGTTGCTCAGATGTTAAATGAGTTAAATTATAAAATTCTTAACTGTGTAACATGGGTGAAAACAAACCCACCTCCTAATCTATCATGTAAATATTTTACTCATTCAACCGAGTTTATTCTCTGGGCTAGAAAAGAAAAAAAAACTACACATTTTTTTAATTATAAGTTAATGAAAGAATTAAATGGTGGTACTCAGATGAAGGATGTTTGGCATTTACCGTCAATAGGAAAATGGGAAAAATCATGTGGGAAACATCCTACTCAGAAGCCTTTAGCTTTATTAATTAGGATTATTTTAGCTTCTACAAATAAAAATGCTTGGATATTAGACCCTTTTACAGGAAGCAGTACTACCGGTATAGCTGCAAATGTATTAAACAGGAAATTTCTTGGTATAGACACAAATGAAGATTATTTAAACATATCAATAAACAGAAAAAATGAAATTGATAATACAGTAACTAGAGAATTATATAAAAAAAAGATTAACGGGTTTATAGATGATGAACAGCTAACATCAATATTAATTAAAGAGCCTGAAAGTGAGTATTTAATCGAAACAGAGATTTTTTAACTAGAGTTCTTTAATTAAGCAATGAAGTTTGTTATATTTTTTACTAGAGGTTGAGTAACTATTATACTACTATTATACAGGAGACCTCCAAGATGCTTTTTTCCATCCTGGAGGTCCCCTGTATGAAACTTGATTTTTTCTTATGGCAGAGTGATTTTTATGTCTTTTACATCCG
>JALNXV010000490.1 GCA_023230175.1 Candidatus Cloacimonadota bacterium | reverse complement strand
AGATAATCGTCGGACTGCTCTAAACCAGCATTCTGAAACCAAAGGCCGCTGCGTTTTTTTCGCGGCGGCTTTTTATTTGCCCAATTCTGCTCTTGTAGGAAAACCGGCCAGCTGTTACAATCAAGACTGTGAAACGCCTATTCTGCATCATGTTGGTCTGTGTGATGGCCTTATCTTCAGTTTTGTCCCTCGATCTAACTACAAAGATCACTGAAATCAGCATGCATCCTGATTTCTGGGCAGGCCTTCTGCCGACATATGTGGCATACAAATTCAACTTCAACCTGCTTCAGCTTATTCCTGAAAGACAGACCGAAATCTCCATAACGCTGTCCACAGGAATCAGACCGCGGACCATAACACAGAACCCGCTCAATGGCGATCCGCTATGGATCTGGCGAAACAGCACAACAACGATACCGGCGGTGAACAAGAACACAGGCTCAACCGAATACCCTGATACTAATGACCTTATTGAAGCGGACTATGACACAATGGCTGGCGGATGGAGTCTGAGATTCGGGCAAGGATTCGGCAAATCAATCGAGAAAGACAAGGACAAGATGAACGTATGGGTCAGCTTCGACGGCCAATGGGAGCGTGCTCTCAACCCGCTTCTTCAGCTGGACCGGACTGGATACCCATTCAAGAACAGCGTATTCGGTTATGAAGTCAAAGATAACAACATCATCCCCACCTACTCACTTCCCGGAACCCCAGACCTTGCAGGAGATCAGCAGATGCTCTCAATGAGCTTCAACCTTGGCTTTGAATACAATATGCTGAATGCGAAGACAGCAAGGCTTCATGGATTTGACCTTGAAAGCAAGTTCACATGGGCACCGCTCAAGCTGGGCAACTTCTTCTCCGGGAAAGCCGATTACATCAGATTCTGGCTCTTTGCAAACGGCGGCTACACCGTTTTTGAAAGCCTCAATGAGTCTGGATTCGTTAATTGGTCGCTTGTTGTGGATGATGAACTTGAAATAAGAGTGCTCACAGGATCGGCAGTTCCAGACTACGCTCAGACTACAAAGGACACAGTCTGGGGACTTACTCCTGACAACATGACATTCTTCGGCCGGAACTCGCTCAAGCTTCACTACTATGGACAGCAGTTCCTCAACGGACTCTGCGTTCCTTCAGCCTATGTATTTCTTGACCTCGGATACTCCGGCGGCTACGTGAACAACACTGATTGGCGCATAAGCGAAAGCTTCTGGACCGGAAGCGCAGGACTGAACCTGGACCTTCAGATGTTCGAAGTGCTTCATATCTACTATGAAATCGGATACATCTTCTGGCCGGGAAACGATGAGGCAAAGCGTGGTTTCTCCACCTCATCGACAGTTAAATTCATTGTAAAGATCAATTTCTAGGCAGTAGCGAATCCTGCAATCAGGAAGCAGACAGCAGAAATCCCAGCACAGACAAGCCCATAAGGGAGCTGGCTCATCGCATGGTCGAAGTTGTTGCACCCGCTAGCGCTTGACGACAGGATAGTTGCATCAGAGTAGAAGCAGATATGGCTTCCGAACACACCGGCAGAAAGAACAGCAGCAACAGCAAGAACAGTGTTCCCGCCGATGGCCTGCGAAAGCGGAATCACAATCGGAAGAGCGATGATGTACATTCCCCAGTTGGTGCCTGTAATGAACTCAGTCATTCCAAGGACGATGAACACGAGGAAAGGCATCAGCTGCGGAAGCTTCTGCATAGCAGGAACAACAGAATTGATCACCTGCATGGTGAAGTTGATTCTATCGGATGCATAGCTGAACAGGAATGCCAGAATCATCAGAAGGATCGGAAGAAGCATGTTCTTCAGCCCTTCAATGCAGTAGTCGGCAAAATCACCGGCAGTCATCAATCCCTGTCCCACATAGAAGAGGAACATGAAGCCGAGCGTGACGATCACGCCCTTCTGCATATCAATGTCCATTGCAATAGTCGAGCCTATCAGCACTGCTATCGGAAGAACGAAGTTGATGATCTTAGGGTTCTTCGGAATTTCAATGTCCTGCCCGTTCCTGATATCGATCTTATCAGAATCAGGAGGAGCAAGCGGACCGCCATCAGCAACTCGCTTTTCCGCCTTCTTCAATCGGCCGATGAGCGGGAACCATCCCATGACGACAAAAAGCACCATGAAAGCAGCAAACCAGGCATAGAAGTTGAACGGAATGGTACTGCAGAAGAACGCAAAGCTGTCCTCAGGGGCACAGGCTCCATTCTTTGCAATGAGCTTCGAAGCGAACACAGCCCAGGTTGAAACTGGAATAAGGACACAGTCAGGAGCAGCAGTCGAATCAACTATGTATGCAAGGTATTCTCTGGAAACCTTGTGCTTATCAGTGATCGGGGACATGCATGAACCGACTGTCAGGCTATTGAGATAGTCATCGAGGAAAATCGCCAGCCCGAGAACCCAGGTCCAGACCAAAGTGCTTCTGCGGCTCTTGGCATGCTTTGCGACGAACTGCCCGAAAGCAAAAGTTCCGCCGGCTTTCTCAATAAGCTTGATGATGCTTCCCATGAGGCCGCATACGATGATAAGCCAGGCAATATCCTCGCTCATCATAACGCTTATCAGCCCAGTATTGAACTCAGTGAAGAAATTCCATCCATCGGCCATGATGAAGCACATCAGCG
>JALNXV010000487.1 GCA_023230175.1 Candidatus Cloacimonadota bacterium | reverse complement strand
TGAATCACTCTCCGATCCCGTATATAAGGAGTTTTCTTCATCACTTGTGCCAGGCGGTCAGGATATGCTAGGCGTTCGTATTCCGGATCTGAGAAGAATCGCAAAGCGCATTGCCGCTTGCAATCCTCTGGAATACCTTGATCAGGGTCCTGAGACTTGCTTCGAGGAGACTCTGATCAAAGGTCTTATTCTTGGATACATGAAGCAGGATCTTAAGGTTGTCATGGATCGGATCAGTCGGTTCGTCCCTAAGATATCCAGCTGGTCGGTATGCGACAGCACATGCAGCACTTTGAAAATTGCCAAAAAGAATCAGAGTGCATTCTGGGATTTTCTGATACCTTATCTTGATTCAGACAGAACCTATGAGGTTCGTTTTGCTGTTGTGATGCTGATGGATTATTTCATTGATTCTGAGCATATCGATCTGCTGCTTATGGCTTTTCAGGCTATCGGTCAGGGGGATTATTATGTGAAAATGGCCGTAGCATGGGCTTTGTCTGTTTGCTATGCGAAGTTTCCAGAGAAGACTCTTGCATTCTTGAGTGACTGCACCTTGGAGGATGATACCTTTTTGAAGACCGTCCAGAAGATCTGTGAATCGCACAGGGTGGATGAAGAGGGCAAGGCAGCGGTGCGCTCATTGAAGATGAAAAGAAAAGAGATTGACAAACTAGTTAGTCTTGTATAACTTTATGTCAATGGAGGGAACATGAATTTTGCATCGATCGCAGTGCTCCTTGCCGTCATAGCTTCTTTGTTTCTTGCAATCCGGAAGATTCGCAGAAAGAAGAAGTGCGGAACCTGCCTCAGCTGCCAAGGTTGTCCGATGGCAGGAAAATGCAATAAGAACAAGCATTAGAGACTGGAAGGAGACACTTCCTGAAGTCTGTTCTTGCCGCTGTTCTTGGAGACATACAGAGCACGGTCCATTACCTGAATCAGATGCTGGTCATCGTCTGTGATCACCGCTGTGCAGTAGGAACCGCTTAGCGTGCAGCCGCTGGTGCTTGATTCAAGGCTCTCTTTCCACCCTTCAGGAGGAGATGGAACAATCACCAGGAATTCATCTCCGCCATAGCGGTAGCAGCAGTCCTTTCCGAATGTGTCGGAAAGAAGTTTTGATGTTTGTTTTAGTATGTTGTCGCCCTGGGTATGTCCTAGGTTGTCATTTGCAGCCTTGAAGTCATCAATGTCGAGCATCAGAATGAACGATTTCACACCAAGAAGCTTTGCTTTTGTATCACGCTCAAGAGCGTTACGGTTAAGCAGCCCTGTTAGGTTGTCATGGTATGAAAGATACTCCAAGGAGCGCGTAGCTTCCTGCTCTTTCGTGAAATGAGAGTACTTTATGTACGAGCCGAACAATGCTGCAAAGTTGAAGTTTATGATATTGAAGATGAAGGCCAAACCTGTGTCAGGATTGACAATCAGCAGGACGGCTACCAAAGATGCTGTTGCAACTGGGAAATAGATTATTGCAGTGCTGAAGGTTATGAACATAAGTGCAGAGACGCCAAGAAGAATCGCCAGGAAAACTGTAATATGGCCGCCTCCTGTATAGTCAAGGAATGTTATGAACAGCCCCCAGGCTGTCATGTATGCAAGGTATGCCACCTGCGAGCCAAATACCAGCTTCATGCTGCACTTCGAACCCCTGCGGTTGATCGAGAATACGAACAGGCTCATGGCAATTGAAAGAGCATAGCTTATCAGGTTTGGAATGTATCGCTCGATTCTTGAGGAGTGAAGGATCAGTACAAATGCTGTGAATAAAACCTCTGCCGCAACCATGAACAATGAAACCAAAGCGACCGTTGGCATATTGGCGCCAGTAAGCTCAAATTGGTTTAATTGCAAGCGCTGCTGCTTATTCTTCATCAGAATCAACCCTCCATAAACTCGCATTAATTATGACGAAAACCATAACATAAAGCAAATGAAATCCGCTGAAATGAGTATTATATATTCAAGTACAGCAAAAATTGTCTCCCTCTTTGATCAATATCATTTTTCATAACTTTCATAACCAATATGCCGTTAATCAGTAATCCTTGACCGAAATGGACACAATGGAACGAACCGAGACCCCCGAGCGGCTTGGACCCCAATGGACACGAATGGACACCAATGGAGCGGCTTGGGCGACCCCACCGAGCCATTATTTTCGACCGAGGGGTACCGAGCGGCTTGGACCCCAATGGACACCAATGGAGCGGCTTGGGCGACCCCACCGAGCCATTATTTTCGACCGAGGGGTACCGTGCGGCTTGGGCCCCAATGGAACCGAATGGAGCGGCTTGGACCCCAATGGACACCAATGGAACCGAATGGATGAAGCATTGCTTTTCTCCCTGGATCAATGCCCTTCATTTCCTCAATATCGATGAATCCATCCTGATGCCGCATTCCGCAAGTTCTGACTCATTGATGAAATGGATCCCGCTCACATCGGTGGAATACGGCAGTTCAGGATTCCTCTTGAACATCCTGCCTTCCGCTGCCTTGTCCTGCACTGAAGCCAGCTTATCAATGAGAAATCTCCGTTCATCGGGCTTCATGCTGAAGATCCTCATGTACTGCTGGCAGTCGAGGTCCAGGACCGAGAGAAGATAATCATTCTCCTTGGTCGCAAGCCCTTCCTCATACCGGCGGA
>JALNXV010000488.1 GCA_023230175.1 Candidatus Cloacimonadota bacterium | reverse complement strand
CACCGACGTAACTTGTACCAACCACAGTTACTTTTGCATAAGACTCGGTTATCGAAGCATTATTGCTATTCAACATACCGACGAATCCACCAACAATACTTTGTTCTCCTCCGACAACTGATAACGATCCTTCTGCACCACTTTGATTGACGATGGAAGAACTCGAGGAAGAGGAACTAATTTGTCCGATAAGGCCGCCCGATATCGCTTGCTCGGCATTGATCGAACCTCCATAGACAACGTTGCTTATCTCACCGCCAGCGAAATGGCCAGTTAAACCACCAACATTGACGATTCCGTTTGTAGAAACAACATCGATATCAACGCTAATCTCGATGCTGTTAATCGTGCTGTCAATTATCGAACCAGCCAGACCACCAATTGAAATATTTTCGATAATTGTCGTAATATCAATGCTTCCGCTAAGTAATAAATTAGACACGCTTGCATCTTCTAGTTTAGTAAAGAAACCGACATTGTCATTTCTACTTCCCGACAAATCAAGACCGCTGATTTGGTGTCCTTCACCATCGAAAACGCCATTAAAGGGAATTGGTTCCCATGCTGATGATAGCGTGATGTCGTTTTTCAAGGCATAAAGTCCAGTTTGACCAATAGTTTTCAAATCATTTTCATTATGTATTTCGGTCGCACCCAAATATATCTTGGCACTTAAAAGTGAAGAGTTATGAATTGTTGAACGAGCTTGAACTTGCAAATAGCTTCCACTTTGTGACAGGATTTCGCTTGGAATCGTATAGATAGTAGCAACCACTTCTTCAACGAAAGAGATGTCGTGGTAAATACCATACGCTGTTGCTTTGGAAACCGCGTCAAACGACAAGACGTTGCCCTCGATTCTTAGATTTTCTGGAGCTTCTAAAGTTAATGGGTCGATTTGAATCATGGCTTCTCCATAAGAAGAATCAAAGTATTGTTCGCTTCCGCTAATCGCTTTGACTTTGAAATGAATTGAACCGACATAATCATAGCCAATCTCATATTCATTTGATGTTGCACTTAACGGCGAACCATCATTAATTACGACTTGATAAGAAGAGGCATTATCAACAGAATTCCAACTCAAAATGCCGTCGCTATAAGCGATATTACTCGGGGATGCCAAGGCGACTTTAAACCAAATACTTGACGAAAATAAGCTCGGTAAAACATAACCGTCTTCACTTCCATTGGCAAGTACTGAAACTTGAATAGGAGTAGCAGACGATATTTGATATTCATTTGTTTGAACAATATGTTCAATAGTGCCAACTTTTACGACGTATCCATTAGCGTATTCAACTTCATCCCACTTGGCAAAAGAACCATCTTGATGAAGATTCGTGGGTGATAAAAGAGATAAATACACTTCGGCCGATAAAGGTGCGCTATATTCGGAAACGCTAGTTCCCGATAAAGAGGCGACTTTAAATGTCATATCACCGAAATACTCATCATCTAACAATAATTGATTATCAACCGTATCAACAACATCCGCTTCGTTTATTAAAACACGGTATCCTGAAACATTGCGAACTTCATTCCACGATAAAGTCCGCTCATCAATTGTCAACCCTGTCGGTGTTTCAACTCCACCACACCCCGATAGAGCAATCGAGGCAAGTAAGGCGGTAATAAAAAGTTTAAATTTGCTTTTCATAATTATCTCCTTAATCGAGGAAGGTGACATTTGGCGTCACCACTAAGAAACTCGAAACATTATTCATCATTTCATGACTCGCACCATCGCGAACATAAGAGTTGACATAGTAATTATCTGGTAAACCGCTAATTGTCGATAAATCAACAGCAACATTTATGTCTTCACCTGTGCTATATTTGCCAAGTTCACTATGTGAAAAATGCTTAATTACATATGCTTCAACTCTACTATGAAGTAGAGAACCATCAAGATCAAAAACTTCGAGTACAAAATCGATATCATAATCTGTTTTATCGTTATTATATTTTTTATTAAGTGCTTTGCTTGAAGACGATAAAACATTACCATCGAGTTCGTAGTTTGCCGCTCCTGCTGAAAAATCAGCGCGAGCCTGAGCTAGTCCGACATACATGTCGCCTGCTCCATAATATAAATGCCAAGTATTACCAACACGAATCATACTGTCGGCAAACATGCACTTATTGAATAGACCATAATCTATTTTGTTTGTATCGGTGGGATACATTGTTGGTTCATCAAGATCCATTTGAATATTTGTGAGTTCAAAGGGATTGGATTTCGTTGTTTTTAGTGCTCCTAAGGCATAAAACCAGCCGTTGGCATTAGCTTGTTGATGCTGAATGTTAGGATCGCTTAAACGCCCGCCGCCATACATCAAATATATGTCTTGATCTTGCGGACCGTAGATGTTTGTTAAGGCCATACATGATTCATTATCATGTGTTAAATCTTCGATGTCATTACTTCCCAAACCAGCCTGAGCAACATCAACAATATCTTGTGAGGCAATTGTTAACACATCTTCCGTAAAGCCGATTTTTGTGTAGCTGCCATCTTTCATATATATCATATAGACTTGTCCGCGTTTTCCAGGGCGAGGATCGTCAATTTTAACGGCATTTCCTTCAGGATCGGTTATGAACGTTCCTGATTTGATTGCTCCACCATAATTTGGTGAAAGACGGCCGACTT
>JALNXV010000486.1 GCA_023230175.1 Candidatus Cloacimonadota bacterium | reverse complement strand
AACATGAATATTCCGATGAAAATGTGCATACTTTTCGGAAATTCAGTGCAGTGCTATCCGGAAAACCAGAACACTGTTTCCGGACAGAGTGCAGTTGATTAATTAATGCATATTTATCGTAAACCTCCACTTTATGCTATAACAGTCTGATAGGCATAGATTACACGTATCGGTTTAATAACCTTTTACAGAATTCTTTAAGCCATGGCGCTCACGCATAGATATTCTACCATCAATTAATACATCGTATGAATTGTGAACAATACGATCAATAATAGCTTCTGCGACAGTGGCATCACTTTCTGTTCCGATTCGTCCATACCAGTCACTTGGTTCAAACTGAGTGCAGAAGATAACAGAACCATGCACTGTTCTGGCTTCAATGATCTCAAGAAGTTCCCTTGCTTGATCGCTAGCGAGTGGTGAAAGAAGGAATTCATCCAATATCAGTAAATCAGTTCGTTGATAGGTTTTGATTACTTTTTCAAAGGTCCCTTCTCCATGGGCTACAGCAAGTTCGTTCAAAAGATCAGGTAGCCTTATGTATCTTACATTGATATAGTTCCTACATGCAGCAATACCAAGTGCGCAAGCAATATATGTTTTTCCATTGCCAGAAGCACCTTTTAGAATAATGTGATGACTTTCGCTGATATATCTGCAGGTCGAGAATTCGAGTATTTGATGTTTATCCAGCTTTCGGTCTGAATGATATTCGATGCTTTCCATGCAAGCATTTGGAAAACGAAAATCTGCTGTCCTGATCAGTTTCTGGAGCTTTGAACTTTTACGTTTGTCCCATTCCTTGTCAACAAGCATACCAAAGCGGTCCTCGAAAGAAAATGATTCAAAAGATTGGTCATTACATTGTGCTTCGAAAGCTTCAGCCATTACAGTAAGACGCATATCATGCAACTTATCGATTGTAGATTGACGAACCATTAACGATTACCTCCTTTGAAATAAACTGCACCACGGGTAATTCCTTGTGACGCTCCAGGGTTGGATAGTGACGTTGGAACAGAAACCTTATCTTGCCCATTCTTCAAGATTGTTGATATGTTTTTTAGACTTGGGTTTGGGGTGTAGCTGAGTGCCTTTTCGCAAGCTTTATCAAGACGCTCCATGGAATAACTGTCTGCAAGCTTCATAAGGGATGCACAAGTCTTATATCCCTGCTGTTCCACCTTATGCATAGACAAAAAGTGCTTTATGACCAAAAGAGTTGAAGTGCTGACGCTTTCACCCCATTCTAGAAAGGACTCGGTATTATAAGCCAAGTACTTTCTGTGTTTCACTGGCATGTGCTCCGGAATATATATTGGATCCGGCGAGTAAGCTCTATGTACATGCGATGCAATTCGGTTGTTATGAAAGAAGACTTCAATGCTTTTTTCAGTAGTGCGTACATCAACTTCTTTACCTATAAATTCATACGGTACAGAATACTTGCAATTATCGACAGTTATGAGATAATCGGGTTGTATGGTTGCTTTTGACCAAATAGCCGTTTCATATGGAAAAGCAGGTAATGGCATGAGAAAACCTTTTTCTTCTTCTTCAAATGCAGTTAACCTGCTTCCTTCCTTTTTCTGAAAGGGTTTCTGATTAAATTCCTGTAGTTTCTCACAAATTGCTAAATTCAGTTCCTCGAATGAAAAGAATGTGCGGTTTCTTAGAGCTGCAAGAATCCAAGTCTCAATTACACGAACAGTGCCTTCCGCATTTGGTTTATCCTTGGGAGCAACCGGCCTTGCAGGAATAATAGCAGTTCCATAATGCTCTGCCATCTCATGATAAGATCGGTTAAGTACCAGTTCTGTTCGGGTGTTTTTGATGACACCTACCTTTAAATTATCTGGTACGAGAATCCTTGTAACCCCGCAAAAGTAGGAATAGGCGTGTGCATGAGCATCAATCCAATGGTTAGACTTCATATCAGGAAATGCTTCTGCATAGCTGTATAGACTACACGGTAGGCATGCAACAAACACATATGCTTTAATAGGAGCATTGGTGGCTTCATCAAAAACAGATAATGTATCACCTGCCCAATCGACTTCCATCAATTCTCCAGGTTTGCGTTTGATTCTTAAGGTTGCTTTTTTAGAAGCAGCATATGCATGATACTTTTCGTTGAATTGGGTGTGCTGGTAAGGAATCGTATTTTCTGCTGAACACTGAGCACAGTATTCAGCCCAAAGAAGAGATAAAGTAACACCCGGTCTTGCCAGTTCGTTGTAGATGTACTCAAAGTCAGGAAGTTTTCTGCTTTCGTTTACACCACGGTCTGGATAAAGAAGTTGTTCGATGTCCTTATCGCTAAGTGCTTCTGGTATCGGCCAGCCTAATTCTTTATCCTGTGCAAGCTTCCATACTTCTGCAACAGTGTTTCTGGAACTACCACAACTGTTTGCAACACTTGTATTGCTGTAGTCCAGGCTCTTAAGTCTGATGATTTCTCGATAATTGATCATAATTATCGACCTCCATAATAGTTATTTACACAATTTAATGTGTATAAACTAATTATACAGGAGTGCACTGGCAAGCGGAATTACTTGCACTGAAAAGCCGGAAACAGGTGCACTAAAATAGCGAAAAGACTGCACTATTTAAACGGTATATTCATTATTATGTATCTTTAAAAAAACATTTTGCAT
>JALNXV010000485.1 GCA_023230175.1 Candidatus Cloacimonadota bacterium | reverse complement strand
AACCTCCAAATGAAAATCCAAAATCAATTCTTACCGTTGTTGTACTGAAGCAGAACAGCGATAATTATCACACAACCTTTAACCGCTGGCTGAAGGAATGCACTTATTCCTCCAAGCACAAGCATGTTATTGATTATTCCAAGCATGATGGCACCGATGACTGTGCCTCCGATTGTTCCTTTGCCTCCGCTCATCAGCGTTCCGCCGATTACGACAGCTGCGATTGCATCCATTTCGTATCCGGAGCAGTCGGAAGGGTTGATGCAGTTCAGACGGCTGGTCCAGAGAAGGGCGGCAAGTCCGACTGTGATTCCTGTGATGATGTAAGGGACAAGCTTGACAGTCTTCACCTTGATGGCTGAATACTTTGCAACCTGTTCATTTGAACCAGTTGCACAGATATAACGTCCCATCCTGGTCTTGTTCAGCACAACATATAGAATCGCTGCGACGATGAAGAAAATCCAGACGGGCAGTGAGAGTCCAAGGAAGTTCGCCATTCCGATCTTTCCATACATCAGATTGACGCTCAAGATGTTTCCGGCATTGGAAAAATACTGGATAAGACTTCTGAAAATGCTCATTGTCGCTAGTGTGACGATGAATGGCGCCAAGCGGAACTGTGTGATGATTATTCCGTTGAGGAATCCGCAGATGCCTCCGAAGACAATGGAGAATATCACGGCGAGAACTACTCCGATCATTGAATTCGGTCCGAATAGGTTAAGGAAATAAATAGTTATTCCGCCTACAAAGCAGGCCATGGATCCTACGCTCAGATCTATTCCCCCAGAAATAATCACCAGTGTCATGCCCAGTGCTATCACTCCTGTGTAGGAAATCTGTCTCAGAACGTTTGTCAGGTTTCTCGTCTTTGTGAAATTAGGCCAGCCGACTACGACTGCAAGGAGGAAAAGTACAATCAGTGCAATTCCTATTGTATGCTCCTTGAATTTGAATCGCTTGAAAAAAGCACCTATGTTTTTGCTGTCACTCATTTTTGAATCTTCCCTTTAAGTCCTGTTGCATTGAACATGATTTCCTCTTCGTTTATGTCGTCCCCGGTGAGGCAGTTGGTAATCTGTCCTTCCTTCATTACGTAGACTCTGCTGCAAAGCCCTATGATTTCTTCCATTTCAGAAGAAATCATGATGCAGCTTATGCCTTGTTCTGCCAATGAATGGATGAATTCATAGATTTCATGCTTTGCATTGACATCTATTCCTCTGGTAGGTTCATCAAGAATCAGAATCTCAGGATCTGTGTCCATCCATCTTGAAAGATATACCTTCTGCTGGTTTCCGCCGCTGAAGAACCTGAGAGCCATTTTCCTTGAAGCTGCAACAATGCTGAACTTCTGCACATAGGCCTGAGCTGCTTTGTCTTCGCTTTTCTTGTCAATCATGAAACCTTTCCGGTACTTCCATTTCATGGAAATAAGGCTCATGTTCTCAGGTATGTCAAAATCCGGCTCAATCCCTTTTCCCTGCCTGTCCTCGCTCATGTAGGCGATTCTGTTCTGGACCGCATCTGCAGGCTTTCTGATCAGAACTTGTTTTCCTTTGACTTTTATTGTACCGCTGCTGATTTTTCTGATTCCAATCAGGGCTTCCATAGTCTCTGTTCGACCAGCTCCGACAAGACCTGCGAATCCAAGAATTTCACCATGTTTCAGGTTGAAGCTTACGTCATTGATAAGCCCTTCAACTGAGAGATGTTCAACTTCAAGAATTGTCTTCTCTGAGTCTGCTTCGACCTTTGGAGGGAATACCTGGCTGAATTCGCGGCCGATCATCTGACGGGCAATATCAGCTTCGTTTACATCGCTTACTTCTTCAACAGTAATCAGCTTGCCATCTCGAAGGACGGTGAGTCTGTCGCAGATTGTCTTGATTTCATGAAGCTTATGGCTTACGAAGATCATCGTTACGCCATCGGCCTTGAGCTTCCGCATCAGATCAAACAGTATCTCGACTTCATTGCTGGTCAGGGTCGTGGTAGGTTCATCGAATATCAGAACCCGTGCATTGAGCATGATGGCCTTGGAAACTTCAACCATCTGCTTTTCGGCAACGCTCAGGTTGCTTACAAGCTGGTTGACGTCCACATTCATCTTCAGGGCTTTCATCTGAGCCGAGGCTTTCTCTCTCATCTGGGCTTTGTCGAGGAATGCTCCTTTCTTGATTTCGTTTCCAAGGAAAATGTTTTCATAAACAGCAAGATGGTTTATCAGGTTGAATTCCTGTGGAACAATCCCGATTCCGAGGCTTCTCGCCGCTAGATAGTCCTTGACGGTTACTTGATGGCCGTCAAGGAATATTTCACCTTCTGTTGGCTGATAGATGCCGCAGAGAATCTTGATCAGGGTGCTTTTACCAGCTCCATTCTCTCCGATGAGACCCATGATCTCACCGGAGCGGATCCCGACGTTGATATTGTCTAGGACCCTTACCCCGGAAAACTCCTTCGCTATTCCTTTGGCTTCTATTGCAAATTCGTTTGGATTCATCTTTTTTCTTAGGAATTCTTCATCTTCTTATCGAAGTCGACATTGGATGCTCCGAAATCAATCTTCTTGGTGAAAGCCAGTGCATCAGTTGCTCCGTATACTCTCTCCATTCCGTTGTCTTCCCATTCAATCGAAAGCGGTCCGTTGTATCCAGCG
>JALNXV010000073.1 GCA_023230175.1 Candidatus Cloacimonadota bacterium | reverse complement strand
TTTTTTAGTGCAAGCAAGGGTGTTCCCACAATAAAATAACAAGGGACCTCCAGGATGGAAAAAAGCTTCTTGGAGGTCCCTTGTTGAATTTTTGTTAGTTATTTGATATAAACTCACCTGAAATATATATATAACAGGATGTATTTTCAATTATTTAATTATAGTAAATTTTTTGAAGATAGTGTTATTGTCGTCATTAGGTGTACATAATTTTAAAAGGTATATACCTGATGATAGATTTTGTCTTTGAAAATCACTATTGATTTGAATCTTATGATTTCCCTTTGTTAAAAAGTTATCATACAGAGTTTTAATTTTTTGTCCCTTGATATTATAGATATCAAGTTTAACATTTTGATTTTTATTGTTTTTGAGCATAATATTGATTTTTTGTGATTTATTTTGATTATAGGTAAATGGATTTGGATATATATTATAATCTAAAGTAGTAATATCATTTATAGTTATTATATCATCATTAGGGTTACAATCAGCTAATAATGCAGTTAAGAATGTTTTAACTTGTTCAGTATTAAAATAATATAATGGGAATCCAATAAGACTTAGTTGTTCATTTTGGATGGCACAAATCTTGTTGTTTAGTTCTGCAAAATTTTCGTTTTCTGTGTAAACAGAGTAGATATTTTCAAAATTATTGTTTTCTATTGGTTCATAGTATGTAGCTCCAACAAGTCCGTAAATCCAGGATTCAGGGATTTTATCAAAATTAACATCTAAATCATTGTAAATATTACTTGTTGCCTTAAGTAATACAGAATTTGAAATATTAATTATATTAGTGGTGTTTTGGAGATTGGTAAATACTTTTACAAAGTTTGAACTTAGTGACTGAGAAGTTCTAAATCCGGAAATAAATGCTTGTCCGCCACATAATAAGTATTTTGCTAAATGCTGAGTTTGGTATGTGTTGTCGAGTAGGGTTGTTTGGAAATCATCATCAATCCATAAGATATGGGCATAAGAGATTAAATCTTCATATTGAGGTAGTCCGTTATCTTGAACATCCCAAATATCAAAGTCAATCTCTGAAAGAGTATAATTATAAAAATCTAATATTTGTTCATTACTTGGGTTTATAACATTACCATTTCCGTGATTGGTTTCATTAACTAAAAGGATACCGGAATTACTAGCTTCTTGAGGACTGGAAGTAACTTCAAGTTCAAATGAGTTAAATAGTTCATAATTGTTTTCAAAAACAGGTTTTAAGATATAAGTGTATGTATAATTAGGTGTTACGTTATTGTCAGTAAAAAATGTATGTGTGATTAAGGTTTCATTTAGCTTTGTAACTTGGTTGTTTTCAATTTTGTAAATGTTATAACCAACAAAATCATAATTTTCGTTATCATCCCAAGCAAGAATAATTTGATTATTTCCTGCAAAAGCCTCAAAATTAAGTTGGATTTCGTTAGTATTGTAATTAGCGAGATTCCAATTATTTTGGTCATAAAGAATTTGAACTTGGTTTAAGTTATTGTCAAATGTAGGTTGATACGAAGTCCATCCACCATCGGGATTAGCTTGGATTACCACAGAGTCAAGTACTGTGTCTTGCATATCCTTAATGATGACCGGTATGTCAATGGTGAAATCTGTTTCAGTAGGTGAAACGGTTTTTGCATAAAAAACAATACTGTTTGTTTCGGAATTATATAAAGTGTTGTAAGTAATATCCGGGTATCCTGTACCAAATATCCATTGTGAAAAAAATTGAGTTAAGTCTTGTTGTGAAACTTGTTCGGCAAGTTCAATAAATTCAGAAGTAATAACATTTCTATGACCTAAAGCAAACCATTGTTGTATCAAATTAAAGTAGGTTTCGTTACCTAATTTTAATCTTAACATATTTAAAACAGAAGCTGCTTTTTGATAAACCATTGGATAGAAAAATTCATTATAAACCGGGTCATAAATCTTTTTATATCCGTAGTTTTGGGTGAAATTTTTGTAATAATTATGGTAGCTTGTTCGAATATAATCTCTTGATTGAGCAAAATTGTAGTAATTTTCAATAAAAAGTGCCTCAGAATATGTTGCAAATCCTTCTGAAAGCCATACATCTTTCCATGTAAGAGCTGTTAATGAATTGCCAAACCAAGAATGAGAAAGTTCGTGAACTATTACCATTTCACTATTAAAATTAGTATTTACATAACTTGATCCTATTGTGGTTATCGTTTGGTGTTCCATGGCAGCAAAATTTGAGATACTTGCGACAGCATTTCCATATTTTGAAAATGGGTATTCACCATATAATTCAGAATATATATCAATAGCCGGTGCTATAACTTCAAATGCTTGTTCTGCAGGCTCTGCTTGATTAGGAAATACAAAGTTTTGCAAAGGAAGTCCGTTATGTTCAGAATATTGTTCGACATAATCTGCTGCAGCAACGCTGATAAGATAGGTAACGATTGGTTCTTCGTTTTTCCAATGAGTTGTTGAAGTGCCATCATTATGATTTGTGATGCTTTGCCTGATACCGTTTGATGCTACCATCCAATCAGAACGGATTCTTACTTTCACATCTGTAAAAACCTTTTGCCAGGGATGATCATAACAAGGAAACCAATATCTTGCCGCATTTGGACAGGATACTGTAAAGACTTGATTTGATAGAAATCTCATTCCGTTAGTATAACCGTCTGTGGTTAAAATAGGATTACCATGATATACAACTCTTGTTGTGAATTCGTCTGAAAGGCTATTTAAAGGTATAGTGATTTCGCCGTTTTGGTGAGTGAAACTATTAATAGAGTTATTTACAAAAACAGAGTCAACAGTTAAGCCAACAAGTTCATAAGTGATTTCGGATAATGAATTATCAGGAATTATTGTTGATACGACATAACCGTAATCTATTGATGACTCGTCAGTATTTAATTCCATATATATGTCATAATGTAAAACCTCAAAGCCAATAATTGAATCAGCTCTAACCTCTGAATATCCATAATTTTTTATTTGATTAAAAGTGCTCGGATGAGCATAGATTAAACTCGATGAAATAGTAAAAATTATTAATAATATTAAAAACTTTTTCATTTGATTACTCCTTTTAGGTATTTGTAATTTGGATTAATTTTTTTACAAACTTTTATATTGTTTAGTACAACAAAAAAAAAGGCTAAACATAGTAAAAGTAAAGTTAAGGATATTGCTATAGGTGATTCTACGTAAGCCATAAAGATTAACGGAGAGATAATGATTATGACTGATTTTATTAAAATAATACCTTTTTTAGCTCCGAATTTGTTTATTAAATATTTTGCAATAGGATTTTTTTCTCCTCTTGAACCAATAATATTAACAACAAAATAGGTTGTTTTTGCATCAACATAGTTTAAATATAAAAAAGCTATGTATGTAATACTAAACAGATAAATCATAAATCTCCAAATAATTTAAAATCTTGATATTACATTTCATAATTTGCTATGGTTAAAAAAAGTCAAGAAATATTTGAAAATAACTTGACAAAGATACTAATGATTATATAATTAATTAAGGAGTATAATATGAAAAAAATTAAATCAACTCATAAATGGAGTACAATCTTTAGTTTTGTTAAAATTTTATCTAATATATTGATAGGTGTAATATTGATTATTGTGATTCATTCACCATTGCAGAACTATCTATCTGACCATCAAGTTGTCAATCCAACTAATAGAGATTTTATAATAATTGCAATATTCTTATTCTTAGCAATTTTTGTTACTGTTTTACATATATTAGTTTTAAATAGGTTTTATGATTCATTATCTACTTTTTTTTATATCCTAAAAGAATTGGATACGGTAGTTACTCTTAGAGATGCTAATTATTTAAAAATTCTTTTTGAACCGGCTTATATGAAGGAAAATAAATGGATTTCAATGCAAAATATTAAGAGTCTACCAAAGAACTTACGTCGGAAGACTATTTTAGATACAGCAAAAAAAATATATGATAAACAAGTAGATATCAAAAAAGTTGGTGAAAATATTAAAGATGAGTAATGAAATACCTAAGAATCAGTTAAGAATTTACTCAGATAATAAATATCTAAGATGGATTGCTTTTTCAACAATTTTATTGGCTTTTATTTTTATAGTCTTGGTCTTTAAGAATTTAAAGTCGATATTTGTGCCATTAATATTTTCTTTATTTATTTCTTTTTTATATGCACCTCTCAATAGATTTCTACTTAAATTTAATGTAATTACAATTTTTAGAATATTAATTTTAATTTTATTGATTTTTATTATAACTTATTCTATTGTTGGACTTGGATATACAGGTGTTTCAAGATTTATTCAAAAAATTCCTGATTATGAATCAAGGATTGTTGAAATTATTTACGAAACAGGGACTTTTCTTAAAATACCTACTAATGAGATAGATTATTTTGTGTCTAAACAACTCAATTTGTTTACTTTAATCAATACTTTATCGATACAAAAAATTATGACCTTTGTAATGAATAACATTTTTACGATAATGAGTTATTATCTCTTATCAGTGTTCTTTGCAATCTTCTTTTTAACTGATGACAGGCATTTTATTTTTAAACTTATTCAGTTATTTTTCAGTGATAAAAATAAGTCAGATATTATGATAAGAAAGATTGAAAAACAATTGAATATCTATATAGTTTCAAAAACATTTATTAATTTACTTAGCAGTATAACTTCCGGTTTGACTATTTTTATATTAGGTTTAGATTTTCCTATTTTGAGTGGGTTCTTGATATTCTTATTTGGATTTATTCCGGAAATAGGTTCAGTTGTTGCTGCCATCTTTCCAATTTTCTTTTGTTTTTTGAAGTTTGGTTTTAGTTGGCAATTAGTTTTAACCATTGGCTTATTGTTGGTTATTAATTCTGTTTTTGGTAATTTGTTAGAACCTAAGTTGATGGGTTTTCAATTTAACTTATCTCCAATTTTAATAATAATAGTTTTAATCTTTTGGGGATGGGTATGGGGACCTGTTGGTATGATTTTAGCTGTGCCAATAACTGCTATTATAAATATTATTTTGAAAGAGACTAATAAATTATCTCGGATAAGAGGCTTGGTTAATTATTGTAAGTAAGCTAATTGTATGTTATTAAACAGATTATAAGTTTTATTGAGTTTTATTTTAAGATTATGTTAAAAAAAAATCATTAGCACTCTAAGATTTAGATTGACAATTTTTGAAAAAATATTATATTGTCATTATATTAGCAAATAAGATAATGGAGTGCTAAAATGAAAAATGTAGAATTAAGAGAACAAAAAATACTAAAAAGCTTAATCGAAGAGTATATTAAGACTAAAATGCCTGTATCTTCAAGGATTTTGTGTGAAGATCATTTAGTTGATGTTAGTTCTGCAACAGTAAGAAGTGAATTGTTTAAGCTTGAACAAAAAGGATTGATTTATCAACCTCATACTTCTGCCGGAAGAATACCAACTGTTTCCGGATATAGAACATATTTAGATTTAATAAAAAAAGATGTAACTAATCTTAGCTATGAAAAATTAGATTTTCTTAAAACTCTCTTAGTTAATAACTATCGTGATATACCATTATCATTGCATTATATTAAACAACTTCTTGCAAAAGAAACCGATTTATTGACTTTCGTTGCTGAACCTGAAATTTCTTATGATACTTTATTGAAATTAGATGTTTTTAAGATTGCTAATGATAAATTACTTTTCGTTGTTAGTCTTGCTTCAGGAATGGATAAAACTGTTGTTGTAAAACCTGATTTTGAGATTACTGAACAACAGTTAAAAGTAGCTGTAAGATATGTTAATGAAGAACTTTCCGGATTAAGAATCTATGATATTCAACATAAATACCTTGAAGAAATGTCAGAGAAATGGATTGAGGATAATAAGTTGCTAACTTTGTTTTTAAAAGAATTTTACTACGCATTGTTTGAACTAAATAATTACTTTATCCATTTTGATAGTAATGTTGAATTTTTAGAACAACCTGAATTTGATACTAAAAATCTGATAATGATATTTTTAAATCTTATGCAAAGACAAGATATGCTGGTCAACATAATGCAAAAAAATCTTTCCGGAAAAGATTGGCACGTAATCTTAGGTGAAGATTTTGGTAATCCTGAGTGGTCTGAGTTTTCAATGATGTATTCGAAATACGAGATATTTGAAATACCGGGATTTCTTGGCGTTATCGGGCCTTCTCGAATGGACTATAAAAATTTAATCCCTATGGTTAGAGATATTGCTAAAACAATAACTCAAACTACTAAGAAAGGTATGATGGTATTAAGAAATGAAAAAAACAAAAAAGGATAAAATTATAATGGGAAAAGATAATATTAATCAAAAGATTGCTGATGAACTTAGTAAAGAAGAATCTAATGTTGAAACTGAAGAAGTTACAGAGTTAGAAGCAACTGATTCAGAAGAAGATATTGAAAGTGAACTTGATATTATTACTAAAGAGCGTGATGAGTTTAAGGATAAATGGTTAAGAGAATTAGCAAGTTTTGATAATTTTCGAAAAAATACCTTAAAAGAAAAACAAGACTGGATAAAATATGCTAATGAAAAAATCATATTAGACCTATGCGAGATATTAGATAATTTCGAAAGAGCATTATCTACAGATATCAATGCAAATAATTTTGAATCTTATAAAAAAGGTGTTGAAATGATATATCAACAGTTTAATAATCTTCTAAAAAGAAATAATGTAGAAAAAATTGAAGCCTTAGGGCAAGAGTTTGATCCAAATATCCATGATGCAATATCATCAATTCCTTCTGAAGAAGAAGAAAATATAATTGTTGCTGTTATACAAAATGGATATAAAATTGGAGAGAAAATCGTTAAACATAGCCGAGTCGCTGTTTCAAACGGATTAAAACCAGAACAAAATAAAGAAAATAATTAAATAGGAGGAATCCATGGGAAAAATAATTGGAATCGATTTAGGAACAACAAATTCATGTGTTTCTGTAATGGAAGGTGGAAAACCAATAGTAATACAAAATGCTGAAGGAGCAAGAACTACTCCCTCAGTTATTGGTTTTGCTAAAGGTGAAAGATTAATCGGTCAAGTAGCTAAAAGACAACTGATTACAAATCATAAAAATACTGTATATTCTATCAAGAGATTTGTCGGAAGAAATATTAACGAAGTTCAAGATGAAACTCGTATAGTAGGATATCAAGTTAAAGCTGCTCCAAACGGAGAAGTAATGGTTCATATTGATGCAGAGAATAAAGATTTTACTCCTCAAGAATTGTCAGCTATGGTCTTAAAGAGAATGAAAGAAACAGCTGAATCATATCTCGGAACTACTGTTACCGAAGCAGTTATAACTGTTCCTGCATACTTTAATGACTCTCAAAGACAAGCTACAAAAGACGCAGGTAAGATTGCCGGCCTTGAAGTTAAAAGAATTATTAATGAACCAACTGCTGCAGCTCTTGCTTACGGTTTACAAAATAAGAAAGCTAAAGCTGAAAAGGTAGCTGTTTATGACTTAGGTGGTGGTACTTTTGATATCTCAATACTCGAAGTAGCTGATGGTGTAGTTGAAGTGTTGTCAACTAATGGTGATACTCATCTTGGTGGAGATGATTTTGATAAAGTAGTTATGGACTGGATGATAGATAAATTCAAAAAAGATGAAGATATTGATTTAGGTAAAGATGCAATGGCAATGCAAAGGTTAAAAGAAGCTGCTGAAAAAGCTAAAATAGAATTATCAGGAACTCAGACTACTAATATCAACTTGCCTTTTATAACAGCAAATGCTTCCGGCCCTAAACATTTGAATTATGATTTAACATTGTCAGAATTTAATAGATTGACAGCTAAACTTGTTGAAAGAAGTATTGACCCTTGTAAAAAAGCTTTAACAGATGCTAAATTAAGTGCTTCTGATATTGACGAAGTATTACTTGTAGGTGGTAGTACAAGAATCCCTGCTGTTCAAGAAGCTGTAGAGAAATATTTTGGTAAAAAGGCTAATCATTCTATGAATCCGGATGAAGTGGTTGCAATTGGAGCAGCAGTTCAAGGTGGTATTTTGGGTGGAGATGAAAGTGTTCAGGATATCTTATTATTAGATGTTACTCCATTAACACTGGGTATTGAAACTCTTGGAGGAGTTAGAACACCTATTATTGAAAGAAATACAACAATACCAACTAAGAAATCACAAGTATTTTCTACTGCTGCAGATAATCAAAGTGCTGTTACTATTAATGTTCTTCAAGGTGAAAGACCAATGGCTCAAGACAATAGACAACTTGGTCGTTTTGATTTGGTTGGTATTCCACCTGCACCAAGAGGTATGCCTCAAATTGAAGTTACTTTTGATATTGATGCTAATGGTATTCTGCACGTATATGCAAAAGATAAAGGAACCGGTAAAGAGCAGTCTATACGGATTGAAAGACCAGGTTCATTAAGTGAAGAAGAAATTAATAGAATGGTTAAAGAAGCTGAAGCTCATGCTACTGAAGATAACGAAAGAAAAGAATCTATTACCAAGAAAAATGAATTAGATAGTGTGATTTTCTCAACAGAAAAGAGCTTAACTGAGTATGGTGATAAATTAAGCGAAGAAGAAAAAGCTCAAATTGAAGAAGCCATCAAGGAAGCTAAGGAGAGTTTAGAGAAATCTACTACTGCTGCTGAATATAATACAGCAATAGAAACCCTTTCAAAAAAGGCTCAAAAACTTGGTGAGATAATTTATAAAAATATGCAAGAACAACAAGCAGCTCAAGGTGGAGCCGGTGTTAATCCTGAAGATTTTGCTAATGCTGCCGGTGCACAACAAACTGAACAAGAAACAAATCAAAAAAATGATGAACCAATTGACGCTGATTACGAAGTTGTTGATGATAAGTAATATATCTATTGCCCTGCTTTTGCAGGGCAATTTATTCTAATTAAGGATTTGGATGAAGTTTTTAATTAGAATAAATAATATATAGAGGTAAAAATGGCTAAAAGAGATTATTATGAAGTATTAGGAGTTGAAAAAAACTCTGATGATGATACAATAAAAAGAGCATATAGAAAACTTGCAATGAAATATCATCCTGATAAAAATAAAGATAATAAAGAAGCAGAAGAAAAATTCAAAGAAGCTTGTGAAGCATACGAAGTTCTTAGCGATAAAGATAAAAGAGCGAGATATGATCAATATGGTCATGCAGGACTTGAAGGAGCTTTTGGTAACGGTGGCTTTTCTTGGAATGATTTCACACATCAAGGAGATTTTTCTGATATATTTGGAGGATTTGATTCGATATTTGAAGCTTTTTTTGGCGGTGGTGGTTCGAGACGAAGTCGTCATAATCCCGGACAGATGAAAGGTGAAGATTTAAGAATCGAGATGTCTTTATCATTGAAAGAGATTGCTGAAGGAGTTTCTAAGACCGTTAAAATAAATATTAAGGATACTTGTCAAGCTTGCAATGGCACCGGTTCGCAAGACGGTAAAACAAAGACTTGTACTCAATGTGGAGGGCAGGGTCAGGTAAGACAAGTTAGACAGTCTTTATTTGGACATGTTCAAACAATAGTAACTTGTCCAAGTTGTAAGGGTGAAGGAAAAATAATAGAAAATAAATGTTCGGTCTGTAAAGGTGAAGGAAGAACTCCTCAAAGTAAGAATATTAATGTTAATATTCCTGCCGGAGTTTCTGAAGGTCAGTACATAAGGTTAAGAGGAGAAGGAAATGTAGCACCTCGTGGTGGAATTAGAGGTGATATTTTAGTTCATATTCACGAAAAAGAAGATGAATATTTAAAGAGGGAAGGTGCTAATTTATATCGTGAATTTCCGATAACTTTTACTCAAGCAGCCTTAGGCTCAGAAATAATTGTGCCGGTTATTAATAAAAAGATAAAGATTAAAATCCCTGCCGGAACTCAATCCGGTAAAGTCTTTAAGTTAAATAATCAAGGATTACCTCAAGTCAATTCTTCTTTAATGGGAGATTTATTTGTTCAAGTAAATATAGTAACTCCAACTAATTTAAGTCAGGAAGAAGTAAGAATTCTAGAACAGTTTAAGGTTTTTGATGATAAGCGCGACTTAAAAATGGAAAAGAGTTTTTTTGATAAATTTAAGGATATGTTTAGATAAATGCCTTCATTTTATGTAAATTTTACTCAGACTGATAAAGTTATTGATGTATATGAGGAAGAATTTCATCATATACATCGAGTTTTTAGACATAAAGATGGAGATTTGATAAACATAGTCAATGGCTTTGGGTTATATGCAACTGCTGAAATTACAAACATTAATAAGAAATATTTAAGATTAAATATTAAGAATGTAGAGTATAAAAAAAAGTCAGCTCGTAAGATAGCTTGTGCTTTTTCATTATTAAAGAATAAAAATGATTTACTTGTTATTGAAAAGTTGACAGAATTAGGAGTAAATGAGTTTTTCCCAATGCAAACAAGATATTCTGTAAGGCAATCAAAAGAGACAACTAATGAGAAATTTGAAAAAATTGCAATAAGTGCTATTAAGCAATGTGATAATCCATATTTACCTGATATAAATAATGTTAGTAATTTAGATGTTACATTATCAAAAATAATTGCTAAGGGGTATATTCCGATTATTGCATCAGAAAGAGAAAATGAATTATTTTTATCAGAGTTATTATCTGAAAATCAAGAGAATGATTTTTGTATGGTTATAGGTCCTGAGGGAGGTTTTAGTGATGAAGAATTTGAGTTATTTTACGAGTTAAATATTAAACAAGTAAGTATTGGAAATCATATATTAAGGGCTGAAACAGCTGCAATTTCAGCAATTTCTCAATTAGTATTTGCATATTTGAAGAATGACAAATACTGGTTTTAAGGAGGTAGATATGATAAAAGATGAACTTAAGATTAGTGTTGTAAAATCAGCAAATACGAGTCAATTAGTTGAACTGTATAAAGATGCAGGATGGTGGGAAGAAGAGAATGATAATCAAGATCCTGAGTTTTTAAATAAGATAATCAAAGGCTCTTTTTGTTTTGTAATCGTAAAGTATAAGACAAGAATTATTGGTATGGGAAGAGCGATAAGTGATGGTGTTTCTGATGCTTATATACAAGATGTAGCTGTACATAGCGACTTCAGAAGTCAAGGAATAGGTATTAAGATTATGGATACGATAATTGAGTATTTGAAGACAAATAAAATTTCTTGGATTGGTTTAATTAGTGAACCTAAAGCTGTAAATTTTTATAAACGATATGGATTTTCAACTATGGTAGATTATGTACCGTTTTTATTAAAAGAAAGTAAATTATGAAATTTGAAAAAACTTTAAAAATAGTTACTCTGAACGATATAGATATAATAAGTAAGTATTTACGTCTATATCCTTCTGAAAATTGTGATTTTAATATTTGTAATCTTATATGTTGGGGTATGTACTACAAACTTGAATATGCAATTGTTATGGACAGATTAGTATTGTTTAATCCGTATTATAGTTATTTATTATTTCCTATAGGTGAATATTTTACTGCTAAAGAATTAATGGAGCTAAATCAATGTTGTAAAGAGATTCATAATAATGTAGAGATTATGGTAGTCCCGGAAGATTATATTGATAAGACTATAGGATTAGACGAATATTTTGAAATTATTAATGATGAAGATTGGAATGATTATGTGTATTTAACAGATAAATTAATTAATCTATCAGGTAAAAAATTAGCAAAGAAGAAAAATCTTATTTCACAGTTTAAAAGAGAATATCCTGATTATCATATAAAAAGTATAGATGAAAGTGATTTCAAAGAAATACTCGATTTTTCATATAAATGGAAAGAAATACAAAATAGGGAAGATGATTATCTGGATATTGAATTTATTGCAATAGAAAATATAATAAAAAATTGGAGATACTTACCTGCTGAAGGTATTAAGATATATGTTAATAACAAGATAGTTAGTTATGCAATTTTTAGCCCTCAGACTGAAGATATGTACACTGTCCATTTTGAGAAATTTAACCCTATGATTAAAGGTTCAGCTCAGTTAGTGAACCAAGAAACAGCACAATATTTAAAAGATAAAGCTAAATATATTAATAGAGAACAAGATATTGGTGATCTTGGTATTAGGCAAGCAAAGCGATCTTATCAACCTGAAAAAATGGTAAAGTATTATAGATTAAAACTAAAAAAATGATGATTTTACTATAAGACTAAGTGAAGTTAAGATATTTTGTAAAAAATATTGACAAATTAATCGAAGTATTTAGTTTGGATTACATGAAAATAAAAGTAAAT
>JALNXV010000072.1 GCA_023230175.1 Candidatus Cloacimonadota bacterium | reverse complement strand
CCTCCAAGATGCTTTAAAGCATCTTGGAGGTCCCTTGTTTCTTACTTGAAAATTATAAGGCTGTTGAAAAAAATGTTGTTGTGTAAGCATCCTTGCTTGCACAAAAAAACCTTAAACGATAGGTATTCAATACTTTATAAAACTACAAGCTGGAAGCTTGTAGAACAATAATTGAAACTATTCAACAGTCTCATTATTAATAGATTCAAGCTAAAAAAGAAAATTATTGACAAAAATACTCATCTAATTATAATATAAAAAAAATAAAGGATTTATTATGCAAGATGTATATTTTAAAAAGACTAATACTCAAGATACAAATGAATTAAGCAAAATCGCTAAACAATTATTTCATAAAATCATTCAAGATAAAGACATTAAATTAGAAAAAGATGCTGTAATTAAAGTTCACTTTGGCGAAAAAGGTAACGAAACATACTTACCTGCCAATATCTATAACGAGCTTATAACATACCTTAAAGAAAATAACTCATCTCCTTCATATATTGAAACAAACGTTCTATATAGAGGAGCAAGAACAAATAGAACAAACCACATAAAACTTGCCAAAGAACACGGTTTTACACAGATTCCAATCCTAATAGCAGACGGAGAAATCGGAGAAGATTATTATGAAGCAGAAATCAATAAACAATTCTTTAAAACCTGTAAAATAGCTAAAGAATATCAAAAACATAATCAAGTAATAGTTTGTAGTCACTTTAAAGGTCATATTGTTGCCGGTTTCGGAGGTGCATTAAAACAATTAGGAATGGGCTTTGCCGCACGTGGAGGTAAACTTGCCCAACATTCACAAATGAAACCAAGCGTTAAGCCGGAAAAATGTATTTTATGTGGACTATGTGTAGAAAAATGTGATGTTAAAGCAATTGAACTCAAAGAATATGCTGTCATTGATCATAATACTTGTGTCGGTTGTGCAGGATGTATTGCAGTCTGTCCACAAGGTGCTATCTCCCATGACTGGAATGCAACTAACTTTCAAGAACGCCTAATGGAATACGCCTACGCAGCTCAACAAAATAAAACAAATATCTATATCAGTTTTTTAATCAATATCACCAAAGATTGTGACTGTATGGGTGAAAAAATGCCTCTAATTACTAATAATATCGGAGTGATGGTAAGCCTTAACCCGGTAGCAATAGATTCAGCTTGTTTAGATATTGTTCAACAAGAAAGCAAACAAAACTTATTTGAAGCCGGAAGAAATTCTCTTAAATACGCTGAAGAAATTGGTTTAGGTAGCACTAAATATAGGATTATTGAAGTGTAATGTTGTACAAGCATCCTTGCTTGTACTCGTCTTTCCTACAAGCTGGAAGCTTATAGAACAATACAGCCGGACTTGACTTGCAACGAACGAAGTGAGTGTGAGTCAAGTCTGTCTCGAGATTTTCGGATATATAAAAGTTATTTTCAAAAAAAAAGAGCAGGAATTATCCTGCTCATAATAAAGAAATATTTTTACATTTCATAGGTTGTAGCAATGCCCATACCGCCACCGATACAGAGAGAAGCTAAACCTTTTTTTACATTACGTTTTTTCATTTCGTGCAAAAGAGTAACAATGATTCTTGCTCCACTTGCACCAATTGGGTGTCCTAAAGCGATTGCTCCACCATTAACATTGACAATTTCAGGATTTAATTTTCCGACTTCTTTTTCTAAACCTTTAAATACTGCAAGAGATTGAGAAGCAAAAGCTTCGTTAAGTTCAACAAGTTCTAAGTCATTTATTGACCAGTTTTGTTTAGCAAGTACTTTTTTTATAGCAGGGACAGGACCAAATCCCATAATAGAAGGATCAACACCGCCGGAGGCACAGGCAGTTAGATATGCTAAAGGTTTAATATTTAATTCTTTTGCCTTTTCTTCGCTCATCAAGATAATAATAGCTGCACCATCATTAATACCTGAAGAATTAGCGGCTGTAACAGTTCCATCTTTTTTAAAGGCAGGTCTTACTTTAGCAAGAGATTCAATGGTTACACCCTTACGAGGAAATTCATCTTGAGAGACCACGATTGGTTCACCTTTTCTTTGAGGGATAGTAATCTTAACGATTTCATCATCAAATCTACCGGAAGTCATAGCTTTTTCTGTTTTATTTTGACTTTGAGTAGCAAATAAATCTTGTTCTTCTCGAGAAAGATTATATTTTTCAGCAAGATTTTCAGCAGTGATACCCATATGATAATTATTAAAAATATCACTCAAGCCGTCTTTTATCATTAAATCTACCATAGATTTATCACCCATACGAGCACCCCAACGAGCATCACTTAAGGCATAAGGACTTTGAGACATATTTTCAATACCACCGGCAACAATAATATCAGCTTCTCCAAGTTTAATCATATTAGCCGCTAAGGCAACTGATTTCATACCGGAACCACATACTTTATTGACTGTATAAGCCGGTACTTCTACAGGAATACCACTATTAATACTTACTTGACGAGCAACATTTTGTCCTAAACCGGCACCAAGAACATTTCCTAAAATAACTTCATCAACTTTTTCCGGAGATAAGTTAAGTTCTTCTAACACAGCTTTTAAAACAATTACTCCGAGATTTACGGCTGAAACATCTTTAAATGCTCCTCCAAATACGCCTATTGGACTTCTTTTAGCTGCGGCAATTACAACCTTTTTCATCTCAATCCTCCTTTGTATTTAACATAGATATTAATTCTTCTTTTGAAAATTCATATTTCTTATTACAAAAATGACATTCTGCAGAAATACTTTCTTCACTTTCTATTAAACTTTTTATCTCTTTTTCTCCTAATAATTTAATACCGGCATAAAATCTGTCTTTGCTACAATTACAAGAATAGGTTACCTCTTTTTTAGTACTAAATTCTATATCTATGCCCTTAAATATATGACTTTTTAATATAGTTTCTACATTTTTACCCATATCCATAAAATCTGAAAGATTAGGCAACTTTTTAATATTTTCTTTTAAAATGCTCAACTTATCTTCAGGAGTATTAGGCAAACACTGAACAAAGATACCCCCTGCTTGTCTGATTTTAGCATCCGGCTCTATTAAAATACCAAGATTTATCATTGTATCTATTTGTTCACTCTGATAATAATACTGACTAATGTCTTCACCAATTTCACCACTAACAATATTTATTCTGCCAATATAAGGTTGTAAGTCACCAATTGATTTAATAACAGAAAGACTACCTCTTCCAATAGCTTTTGCTACCTGAAATTGTTTATTTTCTAAAGGTAGCTCTACTTGAGGATTTTCTACATATCCTTTAACAGTATTTTTACCTGTTGCTGTTACTATCACACAGCCGACCGGACCATCACCATCGATACGTAGAGTTAAAATATCATTTTCATTTTTTAAATCAGCACTCATCAAAAGTCCACTAATTAATAACCTTCCAAGTACAACGCTGTTTATAATAGACAAATAATGTATATCTATGGCTTTTTGAACTGTCTCCTTTGCTTCAACAGCAAAAAAACGGAAGTTTTTATCTTTAGAAATACCACGCAATAAATAATCAGCCAATCTTTTCTCCTTTATTATCTCTTTATGTCAAAATAAGATTTTATGATTTTTTTGTAAAGAAATTTTTATAAATAAAACTAAGCAAACTAAAAAGCCCTTCATAATTGAAGGGCTTTACTTATAATAATTTTATTTTAAAACAATACTAACTAATTTCTTAGGAACAACTATCATTTTAACTATAGTTTTCCCTTCGATAGATTTTTGTACATTATCAATTTCAAGTGCAGCTTTTTTCACTTCGTCTTCTGAAGCATCTGCGTTTATTTCAAGCTTACCTCTGACCTTACCCATTATTTGAACAACATAAGTAATCTCATCCTTTACAAGATAATCTTCATTAAATTCAGGCAAACCTACTTCATTTAGCATCTTTTTACCTTCAATCTTTTCCCAAATTTCTTCAGAAATATGAGGAGCAAAATAATAAAGCATTCGAGGCAAAATCATAGCAGCTTCGGCAAACACAAATCTTTCATATTCATTAAAATTATCAGTTGATTTAGTTGCATTAACAGTATTAAAATGTTCCATCAAGGCAGCTATATTTGTATTAAACTGCATTCGACTATTCATATCTTCAATAATCTTTTTGACAGTATTATGAGTACTAAATCTAATATTCTTAAGTTCCGGAGACAACTCACCTTTTAAGTGTTTATTATGCAAATTAGCTTTAATAAAATCACTATGTTGTTCAAAGAAACGCCAAAGTCTATTTAAGAATCTAAAAGCACCCATTACACCTTCGTCACTCCATTCAACATCCTTTTCCGGAGGAGAAGCAAACAATACATAAAGCCTTATTGTATCAGCCCCATATCGATCAATATACTCTTGAGGATCAACAGTATTACCCTTTGATTTTGACATTTTGGCACCATCCTTAAGTACCATACCTTGAGTCATCAATTTCAAAAACGGTTCATCTGACTTAAGAAGCTCTATATCACGCATAAACTTATGAAAGAATCTCGCATAAAGCAAATGCATACAAGCGTGTTCAATCCCTCCAATATACTGATCAACAGGTAACCAATAATCAGCTTTTTTATGTTCAAAAGGCAATTTATCATTTTTAGGGTCAGTATATCGAGCAAAATACCAAGAACTATCAACAAAAGTATCCATAGTATCAGTTTCTCTTTTAGCAGGCTTACCACAATTAGGACAAATAGTATTTAGCCAATCATCAACTGATAGTAAAGGATTATTGGTAGTTTTACCAACTTGCACATTCATAGGCAATTTTACCGGCAATTCATTATCAGGTACAAGCACAACACCACAATCTTCACAATAAACTACAGGAATAGGATTTCCCCAATATCTTTGTCTTGAAATGCCCCAATCTCTCAGTCTATATGTAGTTGTTTGTCTGCCAAAGCCTTCCTTTTCAAGCCATTCACTAATTTTTGCCTTTGAATCTTCTGAATTCATACCTTCAAAATCACCCGAATCAACTAACATTCCCGGTTCAATATAAGCCTCTGTCATCTTATCAAGAACCAATGTGTTTTCAGGGTTTTGAATAACTATCTTCATAGGAATTTTATATTTTTTTGCAAAATCATAATCTCTTTGATCATGTGCAGGAACCGCCATAACAGCTCCGGTACCATAATCCATTAAAACATAGTTTGTTATCCAGATTTGAACTTTGTCGCCATTAACCGGATTAATACAATACTTACAGGAAAAAACGCCTTCCTTAGTTGTATCTGTGGCGGTACGAGTAATTTTGTCTTCATTTATTACTTTATGACAGAATTTTTTAATTTCAGAATCCTTGTCTTCGTTTTTAAGCCATTCTACAACAAGTGGATGTTCAGGTGGTAAAGCCATAAATGTTACACCAAACAAGGTATCCGGTCTAGTAGTAAAGACTTTAATATATTCATCACTATTTTCTAATTTAAAATCTACTTCTGTGCCTTGACTCTTCCCTATCCAATTAGTCTGCATAGTCTTAACACGCTCAGGCCATTCTTCCATTTTACTAAAATCAAGCAATTCCTCAGCATAATCAGTTATCTTAAAAAACCATTGAACTAAATCCTTTTGCCTAACGACATTATGGCATCTCCAACAACGATTATCCTCAACCTGTTCATTAGCTAACACAGTTTGACAATCATCACACCAATTTACCCAAGATGTTTTGCGATATACAAGCCCTTTTTCATATAACCTTTTAAATAGCCATTGTCCCCAACGATAATAATCATCACGACAAGTAGCTACTTCTCTATTCCAGTCAACAGCAAGACCTAACATCTTTAACTGTTTATGCATAATTTCTATATTTTTTTCTGTTGTAATTGAAGGATGTGAATTATGTAAAATAGCAAAGTTTTCTGCAGGCATACCAAACGCATCATAACCAAACGGTTGTAACACATTAAAACCTTCTTGAAACTTAAATCTCGCTACCGCATCACCAATACTGTAATTTGACACATGCCCCATATGAAGTGCACCGGAAGGATAAGGAAACATTGATAAAACATAATATTTCTTTTTCTTAGAACAATCTTTAGCTACATAAATTTCACTTTCATCCCATTTCTTTTGCCACTTCTTTTCAATCTCATTAAAGGGGTACTCCATTTAAAGCCTCCATTTTCCAATATATAAACTCATTTACCAAGATACTTAAAGCTATCTATAAGTCAATAAAATTTTTTATCCTCACTATCAAGCATCATTATTTTAGAAAATTTTGTTGACATAATATCACATTATAAAATTATGAACAAAAAGAATTTAGGAGTAGTTTTATGGCTAAGATACGCCCATTTAAAGCAGTAAGACCTGCTCAAGATAAAGCTAACTTAGTGGCAGCTTTACCTTATGATGTTATGAACTCTGAAGAAGCAAGAGAAATGGTTAAAGATAACCCAATTAGTTTTTTACATGTCGATAAAGCTGAAATTGATTTACCTAAAGGCACAAATCTCTACGACGAATCTGTTTACCAAAAAGCTAAAGATAACCTCTATAAACTTATCCAAGACGGTAACTTGATTCAAGAAGAAAAACCTTGCCTTTACCTCTACCAACAAGTAATGGACGGAAGAGCTCAAACCGGACTTGTTTGCTGTGCTTCAATCGAAGAATATGAAAAAGATTTAATCAAAAAACACGAACACACAAGAGCTGAAAAAGAAGCTGACCGTATTAAACACGTTGATACAACCAACGCTCATACCGGACCTATCTTCTTAACCTTCCGTTCTCTTCAAGCTATTGAAGACAAGATGAATGAAATTATGAAAAACAAACCACTGTATGATTTCACTGCTGAAGATAATGTAAGACATATCGCTTGGGTTATTGATAATAACCAAGACATTAATTTCTTTACTGAAAACTTTGCAAACGTTCCTGCTCTATATATCGCTGACGGACATCACCGTTGTGCTAGTGCTGTACGTGTCGGACAAAAAAGAAGAGAAGCAAATCCAAATCATACAGGCAATGAAGAATATAATTTCTTCTTATCAGTAATCTTCCCTGATACTCAACTCGCTATAATGGATTATAATCGTGTATTAAAAGATTTAAATAAGCTTTCCAAAGAAGAATTCTTTGCTAAAGTTGAAGAAAAATTTACTATTGAAGAATTCTCAAAAACCGAAGCATACAGACCTGAAAATATACATACTTTCGGTATGTATGCACCTTGTGGTACCTGGTATAAATTAACTGCTAAACCGGGAACTTATCCGGAAAACGATCCGGTACTATCTCTTGATGTTTCTATACTACAAAAAAATCTCCTCCACCCTATCCTCGGAATCGGCGATCCAAGAACTGACAACAGAATTGATTTTGTTGGAGGAATTAGAGGATTAAAAGAATTAGAAAAAAGAGTTAATTCAAAAGAAGAAGTTTTAGCTTTCTCAATGTATCCAACTTCAATAGAACAGCTTATGAACATTGCTGATGCAGGCGAAGTTATGCCTCCAAAATCTACATGGTTTGAACCAAAATTACGCTCAGGATTATTTATTCATTTATTATCAGAATAAGTTATATATATAAGTAGGGCAGATTTCGGTCTGCCTTTTTTTTCAAACACTTAACAAATAAATTTGTTATATATACACCCATATTTAGTTAATTTAATAAACAGAATTTTTTACAAGGACAAATATGAAAAAAAATATAATTTTTATTCTTTTATACTTTTTATTTTTCAACGTATTTTCTTCAGAAATCTTACAAAAAAATGAAAAACAATTGCTAATAATTAATAAATCAATCTACGATTTCTTTAATCAAAATAAAAATACTAACTCTTTGCCATCTTTTATACCGGATTTTAAATATTATATTACAATCAGCAAGGATAAAGTTTTTTTATTTAATGACGATCTCCAAACCGGCTTTAAACTAATCAACGATAATAAGTTAAAAACTAAAACTATACCTCAATACATAAATTATAAAAACTTTAAACCAACAGATAAAACACTCTTTATCAGTCTTAATAATCTTTCTCCGGAATCGGACACATTCACACCCCAAACATCTATTCAAATAACTAAATATATTATTCAAAAACTTTTTATTGAATATTTAGAAGCTTTTACTTCAATACCGGCTTATGAATACCCCTTACTTGATACAAACAATAGAGTTATCTCCACTTATGAATATAATTTTTTGCTGGATGCTTATTTTAACCTATTAAATAATCATCAAGATAAGGCAATTGATAACTTAAAACATTTCTACGCCCTAAGATTTAATCGTTGGAAAAATGAAAACTCATTTATACAATCATTTGAACTTTCACAAGAGAAAACTTTGGGGATTACTTTTTTCCAATTTTATAACTACTTCTTAGAAACTCAAACGAATTACAAAGAAGATTTAACGGAAAACTATCCCCTCATATATTTAACTGATAGACTCTTCTCTATTTATAATCATAATTTAATTTCAATAAATAATATGAGTCAAGAAAAAGCAGAATTAACCGGATTCTTACTTTATAATATTTATCAACTACTTAATTGGGATTATAATATTGAAAATTCAAAGCTTGATTTCCATCAATTCCTAGGAAAAAAATTAGATTTAACCAGGACAGAAATAGACTCTATTTACGATAATATAACTTCAAGCAGTAACTTCCAATACCTTATATCCAAAGCAGATATCTCAAAAGAGAAGTATATTGCAAAATATAATAAAGAAATAAATAATTTTGATTTCAAGATAGTTTATGACCAATTGACTATAAAACATTGTTTCCCTTATGAAAACTATTTTATTAATCTTGCAAACAAAACTATCCATTATCCAAAAAGTTCATTATTTAACATCAAAACTCATCTTTTTAATCTTCAAATAAAAAACCAAAATTTCATATATGAATTTAACCCAAGAAATAAAAACATACAAAGTAAACTTTCCACAGATACAGTTCTATTATTAGACGATGTGATAATAGATTATAAAAGTATCTATAATCACCCTTTGTCATTCTTCAAAATTGAACTCATCTCTGAAAATATTAGATTAAAAGCCAAAGTATCAGGTAATATTTATTTAGAAAATGGACAATATATAATAAAGTTAGCCCAAAACATTAATTTTCTAATCGAAGAAGAATATCTTGAAAAAATCGAAGAATTAAATTATAAGTTAATTCAAGCCGGGGTCCCACCAAACTGGTTAGCTGATAATATAAACAATGAGAATTTCAAAATCTATTATAGTGTTAGTAAATATTTCACCAATATGCCGGAGCATCAAGTTAAAAGAGGCGAAAGAGGTCAAGACTGGTATATGAAGCATTTTGGCGTCACTAATAAGATAAATAAAGGAACTGATTTCAAACAACGATATCATAAAGAATTATTAAATGCAGAAACAAGACATGGTATTCATTACGAATTGATAATGGCTATAATGGCAATAGAATCAGACTATGCTAATCCACGTTGGAAAGGTAATTTTTACACCTTCCCTACCTTAATTTCTCAATACTTACTTATTCCTCGCAGACAACGTTTTGCTACAAATCAACTTATAGCCTTATATAAGTTTTCACAGAAAACAAATAAAGATGTTTATCATTTCATTGGTTCTTTTGCAGGAGCAGCCGGTTGGGGACAATTTATCCCGAGTTCAATGAACTCTTATTTTATAGATTCCGATGACAAATTTGATGAGATAGATATTTTTTCTATAGAAGATACCATTCATAGTATATCAAATTATCTTAACAAACATGGCTTATCAGGTGTAAATATAGATGATTATAATGCAAAATATAGTGCAGTTTATGCTTACAATCACAGTGATGCCTATGTTAAGGCTGTTTTACATATCTATGAAGAATTATATAAATTAAGAAAGTAGAATATTTTGTAAAAAAATGAATGAAGCCATACCTAAATATCGATTAAAATCAGGTAATAATTATTTACCGGTTCCGGCGTTAATATGGGTGCCTCCATGGCTTTTAGGTATTATTTTTACTATCTATCAAAGTAATTATATTTTATTGTTATTATTAGCTTCATTATCTTTTTTATTATTCTTTAATCTTAAAACAAGGCTAATAAGCATTGTGATATTAAGTTTTATAGCAGGTAGTTTGTACACGTTAAACCATCAAAAAAAGAGCTTCAATCATATTTCTAATTATTTATCCTATAAATATGAACTAATTGACACTCTTGCAACTAAAGACTATATTTCTCAACAAATCACAGGTAAAATTGTCAGCCATAAACATATTACACAAAACTCCAATAGATACATCTTAAAGCTTAACACAATAGCAAACATACCTATTGCCGGGCAAATCTATTTATATACAAAAGAAAATCTTAATTATGGTGACAAAATACAAACTGTAGCAAAGATTCAACCCTTCAAAATTACAAATCCGGGACAAATTGATTTTAATAAAATAAATAGTCGTGCTGATATTTATGCTCAAGCAATTCACCTCTCACCTATTATATTCTTAGGAAATTCCTCTTCAGGATTCAAAAAAATGATTTATCAATTTAGAGATTTTATTAATAATAAAATAGATAAAACACTCGATTACTCTGCACCCTTAGCCAAAACTTTAATTCTCGGAGAACGGAGTTATTTAAATCAATACAATAAAGACTACAGAACTGAAATCTTACCGGATTCAGGATTAAGTCATTTATTTGCAGTTAGTGGATTACATATAGGTGTTATAATGCTATTTAGTTTTTATATATTAAGATTCCTTAGATTTAATAATATTTTATCTAAAGCAATAACATTAATAATTTTAGTATGTTATGCCTTTATTTGTAACGGATCAACAACCATAACAAGAGCTGTTTTATTTTTCTCAATATTCTTTATAGCCAATAGTAGTTCCAGGTTAATTAGTGATTGGCAAGTCTATTTAATCTCACTATTTTTTATTACATTAGTTAATCCATTATTATTGTTTAATCCCGGATTACAATTTTCTTATGTAGCTATTGGAGCAATCTTCATTTCTAAAGCAATGCTCAGAAAGATGAAAATTACAATAAGTTTAAGAATAATAGTAAAATATGTTTTAACAATCTTTATCATCAATATTTTATTATCTCCATTGCTAATATATTATTTCCAAACAATAAATTTCAATACACTTATCTCAAATATATTAGGAATACCTTTTATTAGCATTATTATGCCCTTATTTATTTTAATTATCATATTACCTCCTTTAAACATATTAACGTTAAGTGCTGAGTTTTTAACTGAATTATTTAATTATTCAATCTTATTTTTAAGTAGTTTACCCTTTAAATATTCAATTTCTTTCTCATTAAATCACTTAATTTTAATCTTTATTTGTCTATGCATTGCCATAGTGATTGTTGCATATTTCAAGAAAAAAAGAAGATATTCCCTTATCTTTGTTTTTTTGATTATTCTAATTATCAGCATTCCTTCTACACGACACGTTTTTAAGGTAATCTTTTTCAATGTTGGTAAGGCTGATTGTTGTCTTATAGAGTTTTCTAAAAGGGATTTATTACTTATTGATACAGGTGATTTTGAAGATAAACCTAATAATATCTCATATAATTTAATCCCTTATTTAAATCAAAACAATTACAGAAAAATTTCTAAGGTAATCTTAACTCATCAACATACTGACCATTATGGTGGTATTTTCAAATTAAGTAAAACAACAAAAATTGATACTGTATTTATTACACAAAATTTCTTAAACTCCCCAACAGGAAATGAACTTATAAATTACCCTTCTTTAAAAAGTACATACTTTTACGTAGTTAGTGATACTTTAACCCTAAAATACTCTAATTATAAAATTAAATTTATTCATCCTGATAAAGATTATCAAAGTGAAAATGAAAACAACAATTCTCTTGTTTGTCAAATTGACTTCAAAAATCTTAAATTTTTATTTACAGGAGATATTGAAAAAGAAGCTGAAAAATACATTGTTAACAATTATTCTCAAAATCTCAATGCATCTATTTTAAAAATCCCTCATCATGGCAGTCAGACAAGCTCAAGTACTGATTTTATCTCAAATATTAATCCTCAATATTGTATAATCAGTTCCAATAATCAACCCGGTTTCCCTAATGATAAAACTATAGAAACTATCAATAAATATTGTCAAAATCATTATACCACTAATAAGGACGGTGCGATTGTTATTTCTCAAAAACAAGATAATATCTTTCTTTTAAAGACTTACTTAACCAATATTAACAAATTGATATATTTAAATGTTGTTGAATAACT